>JBKPTM010000363.1:0-3354 GCA_046765935.1 Actinomycetota bacterium
ACCACGAAGCGCGGGTCGCCCTCGGTCGCGCTCAGCAGCCGCTCGGACGCCTCATCCGAGGAGGCGTCGTCGCTGATCAGGCAGATCCAGTTCTCGTGCGTCTGCTCGCGAATGGACTCCAGCTGGATGCGGAGCAGGTCCTCCGGCGGTTCATAGGTCGCCATGCAGATGGCGACGCGCGAGCCTTCTGGTCCCGGGAACGGTGGGGCCGAGGCCTCCGTCGCGGCGGGCAGCTCGGGGATCGCCTCGATCGACCCAGCCGGTGCGATTGCCTCCCGGCCGTCGGCAAGCGTCAGGATCAGATCCAGCCCGAGCCGTTCGCGTTCCCTGACGGGCGCCAGGTCGACCAGCGCGACGAAGCCGCTCCGGTACGCGCTGGCCGCGGCGGGGCTTCGGGGGCCCGCTCGCTCGTAGGCGTCGTCGCGGGGAAGCCCGAAGCGCTCGACCGGCTGCCTCGAGTCGCCGACCCGGATCGAGAGCTGCTTCGTTCGCTCGTCCGGGTGGTAGCAGTAGCCGCCGATCACGAGGGCGTTCCCGCGTCCCACCGCGATTCGGTCCGGCGGGGCGATCTCGATGCCGGCGACTGCCCGCTCGGCGTCCATGTCAACCGCGCTCGCTGAGCAGCTCTCGCGCGTGCTCGTAGAGCTCCATGTCGAGCCGATTGTCCTCCGCGATCCGCCTCCGGAATGAGTCCGGGACCTCGATGGGCGCGGTCACGTTCTCCCGGACCGGAGGGCCCAGCTCCCAGCCGTACAGGGCCTCGAGTCGCTGGGCGAACTCCTCGAGCTCCTCCTGCAGCCCGAAGGCATCCATGCCCTCGAGCGCGCCCTTGGCCGTCTCCAGGCGCTGCGGATCGAGGTCCACGATGGTCATCATCGCCGTCGGACGCAGCTCTTCCGCCCTCAGCGAGAGCATCTTCACCATGTGGTCCTCGATGAAGTGCTTGAAGTTGCCCTGCTCCTCGTAGATCTCCTCGAGCGGGCGCTCGGCGTCGGCCGGGGTCGTCTTGCGGTGGTGACGCAGGTAGCTCAGGGTCCGCTCGACCGGGTCGCGGAGGATCGTGAACGTCCTGAAGTCCGCGTCCAGGAGCTCGGTCGTCGAGAGCGGGAAGTGGCCGGTGAGGACGCGGATCCGGTCGCGGCGCTCCTTCCACCGCTCCAGCAGGACGGGGAGCATGATCTGGGGCGACACCGCGACCGGGTCGCCGTCGCTTCGGGCCGGATAGACCGCCTCCTCGCCGAACTGGCGCTGCATCCGCATGTACAGCGAGACGCCGCCGGTCTTCTGTATGTGGACGAAGAAGAACCGCTCGGGCTGTGCCGGCGGCTCAGGCGGCAAGCGGCGAGTACTCCGCGGGTGAGGCGGAGGCCCCGAAGAACCAGCTCTCGATCGCCCAGCGGCTCTTGCGCATCGAAGGCTCGGCCGCCGTGGAGTGGAGGAACATCTCGTCGAAGAGGAGCACGTCCCCGGGCTCGAAGATGGGCCGGAGCACCCCAACATCCCCCGCAGCCTCCTCGGCGACCTGCTCCGAGACCGACCACTCGAACATCGCACCCTCCGTGCCGGTCGGGACGATGTGATCGAGGCGACGCGGGACGACGTCCATGCCGGGGGCCTCGTCCCCGCAGCGTGACAGCGAGAGCCAGACGTTCAGAGCGCGCACGTCGCCCATGAAGGCGCCGTCCTGGTGCCAGCCCCGCCCGGCGTCGGGATCCACGCGGCGCAGCGTGCACTTCTGGACCGAGATCACGGGCGGCTCGCCCAGATAGCCGCGAATCGCATCTCGCAGGCCGGCGCGGTCGAAGGTGTCGAGCATCTCGAAGAGGAGCCGCGGCGAATCCGCGGCCCAGAGCCCGCCGCCTCCTGCGATCCAGTCGCGCGCCAGCGACGCGCGAAACGCCGGAGCGGGCATGAACTCGGAGTAGTAGCGGGGATCCCCGCCTCCTCCGTTCGCCGTGGCGTCGCGGGCCTGGAAGGCACGGTCGATGTCCTCGGCGATCTGCAGCGCGGCGTCGCGTTCGACCAGGCCGCGGACGAGAAGACAGCCATCCCGCAGGATGCCGGCGCGAATCACCTCGGGACTGAGCTCGGCCGGCTCGATCCCGGCGAGGTCGCCATTGCGATCCGGCAGCCGATCGAAAGCCGGCTCCGGATACGCGGCGCCGGACTCGGCGGCGTCCATCTCCCTGATGCCAACGGCGTGGCGAAGCTCCACCAGCCTCAGCTCCGTCTCGGGACTCGGGCTCTCGCGATTGGATCGGCTGAGCGACTCGAGCTCCTCGAGCAGCTCCTCCGTGCTCCTGCCGATCGCCACCTCCGGCTCGCGCTCGGCGACCGCAGCGCTCCGCTTCCTGCGTCGAAAGATCACGAGGCCAAAGGCTAGATGACTACTTGGTGGTCGGCCGGGCCGGGGCACCGACGACGGTGGCCCCCGCGGGGACGTCGTCTACCACCACGGCGTTGGCCCCGACCGACGCCCCGGCGCCGATCCGGACATTCCCGAGGATCTTCGCGCCGGTCCCGATGCTGACGTTCTCCTCGATCGTCGGGCCGGCGATGTCTCCGCTGCGGAGCCCGATCGTGACGAAGGGGCCGATCACGACCCCGGGGTGGATCTCGACGAGTCCGTCGATCACGACCTGCCCGTGCAGCAGGTAGAGGCCCGGCTGCACGACGACCGGATCGCCGATCGACACCTGCCCGCTGATCATCGCGAGCCGGTGCGCGAGCCGGGGCAGGACCGGCACACCGAGCTGCTGCAGTCGGGCTTTGAGGCGGTAGAGCGCCTGTGCGAGGAACGCGTCACTGACCCAGAGCAAGCGAACCACCTGGGCCGCCGCATCGAGCGATGACCTGAGTTCTTCACGCTCGCCTAGATGGCGAAGCGTGACCCGGGCGTCGTCTACGAGGGCCTTCCGCAGCCGAGGGTGCCGCTCTCGGATCTCCCGCATCAGGGTCTCCGCCTGCGGGTTCCGGGGCCGGAACATGGCCCGCAGCGTAACCGGGCGCGGGGGGCACCTAGACTCCGCCGCGGCCGGTCGGATCCGGCACCCAGCGCCATGCCGATGAAGGTCACCTCCTACTACCACCGGACGAATCCGGACGAAGCGGGCTACTCGCTCGGCAACTTCTTCGAGATCTGGGGCGCCTGCTTCGACGCCGCCGGGGTGCGGTCCGTGATCGAGGTCGGGGCGGAGCGGGGCAGGCTGACCCAGGAGCTGCTGCGATGGGCGTCGCCCTCGGGGGCCCGCGTGACCGCGATCGAGCCGGCGCCGATTACGGACCTGCGCGAGCTGGTCGAGGAGTATCCGGACCTCGAGGTCGTCGAGGAGACCAGCCTGAATGCCCTCGAGC
>JBKPTM010000364.1:0-2815 GCA_046765935.1 Actinomycetota bacterium
GAGTTGGTGGACATGCCGAGGAGCAGCGGCAGGTAGCCGCGCATCCCGTCGGCCACGTAGATCGCCTTCTCGGGGTCGTCGATGCCGACGTGGACGTGAGTGCCGAAGATGAGCTCCTGCTCCGCGATCCACTTGAGCTCCGCCGCGAGCTCCTGGTAGCGCGGGTTGTCGACGATCAGCTGGTCCTCGTAGCGGGCTGATGGATGCGTGCCCGCGGCGCCGATCGCGAGCCCGTTGCGGGCGGCGACCTGCCGGACGGTCCGTCGCAGCTCGCGGAGCTGGTCCGCGGCTTCGGCGATGTTCGCGCAGGGGCGGGTTGCGACCTCGAGGACCGACTGCATCAGCTCCGGCTTCACCTCCCCCGGGATGTCCTCGGGCAGGTCGCCGACGATCACCTCGATCGCCTGCGCGAGCTCGAGGGTCTCGGCGTCGCAGATCATGAGCTCCTCTTCGATGCCGAGCGTGAAGGGGGTCCCGCCGAACTTGTGGTCCAGCACGCCGGGGACCATGACAGCAGTCGGGGATGAAGTTTGCCGGCGCGGGCGGTGGGCCAAAATCCGTCGAGTGGTTCTCGACGAACTTCAGCACCCGATCGTCCTCGCCCCTCTCGCGGGCGGCGCCTCAACGGCCGAACTGACCGCGGCAGTGAGCGAGGCCGGAGGCCTGGGCTTCCTGGCCTCGGGTTATCTGGCGCCGGAGGCGCTCGAGGGGCGGATGGCCCGCGTCCGCGAGCTCACCGAGGCGCCCTTCGGCGTCAACCTTTTCGTCCCCGGCGATCCCGACGTCGAGACGCCTGGGCTCGACGAGTACCTGCGCGAGGTCGCTCCCGAGGCCGCCCGCTACGGGGCCGACGTCGGCGAGGCGCGCTACCACGACGACGGCTACCTGGAGAAGCTCGCGCTGGTCGCATCCCAGCAGCCGGCGGTGGCCTCGTTCACCTTCGGCTGCCCGGAGCCCGAGCGGATCGAGGAGCTGAAGGGATCGGGCGTCGAGGTCTGGGTGACGGTCACGAACCCGGGCGAGGCGCGTGCGGCCGCCAGGGCGGGCGCGGACGCCCTGGTCCTGCAGGGATCCGAGGCGGGCGGCCATCGCGCCTCCTTCGCCGACGCAGATGACGAGCCGCTCAGCACCCTGGTGCTGCTCCGGCTGGTCGCGCGCCGGGTCAGGCTGCCGCTGATCGCGAGCGGCGGGCTGACCGACGGGCCGGCGGTGGCCGCGGCGCTCGTCGCCGGTGCCTCCGCCGCTCAGCTCGGCACGGCCTTCCTGCGCGCGGACGAGGCGGGCACCGAGCCCGCCTACCGGGATGCGCTGACCGCGAAGACGCCGACCGCGCTGACGCGGGCGTTCAGCGGGCGGCGGGCGCGCGGGATCGTCAACCGGTTCATGGCCGAGCACTCCGGGAGCGCGCCGGCCGCGTACCCGCAGGTCCACTACGCGACCTCGCCGATGAGGGCGGCCGCCCGCAAGCGCGGCGACCCGGACGGCTTCAACCTCTGGGCCGGCCAGGCCCACGAGCTGGCTCCCAGCGGGCCCGCCGCCGAGATCCTCCGGTCGATCAGCGAGGACGCCCGCCGGGCGCTCGAGGCGGCCGCGAACCGTGCCCTCTAGATCGTGTCGGGCCAGGCCCTAAATCGGGCATACTGAAATTCCGAGGCCAACCAGGAGGTAATGGAGAAGATGGAAGTCAAGTCGATCACCGAGCAGAAGTCGCTGCTCGCAACGCTCTCGCCGGGCAAGCGCGCGCGGCTGCGCCGGCTGCTCTTCGACTACGGCCCCGGCAACGGGACGCTGATGCTGCTCCCGATCGACCAGGGGATCGAGCACGGGCCCAAGGACTTCTTTCCGAACCCCGCTTCCAAGGACCCCGAGTACCAGTTCAGCCTCGCAGCCGAGGCGGGCTACTCGGCGATCGCCTGCCAGATCGGCCTGGCGACGCGCTACTACCCCGACTACGCCGGGCAGGTACCGCTGATCCTGAAGGTGAACGGCAAGACCGACGTGCCGCCCGACGACGATGCGCTCTCCACCACCAACGCCTCGGTTGAGGACGCGGTGCGGCTCGGAGCCGACGCAGTCGGCTACACGCTCTACGTCGGCTCGCCCCGGCAGGACGCGGATCTGCACCAGCTCAAGGGCGTCCGCGAGGACTGCGAGCGCTACGGCATGCCGCTGGTGATCTGGGCCTATCCCCGCGGTAAGTACATCCAGGAGAAGGGTGGCCGGGATTCCTTTTACGCGATCGACTACGGGGCCCGGATGGCGATGGAGATGGGCGCCGACATCGTCAAGCTCAACTTCCCGAAGTTCGATCCGGAGAAGGACAAGGACCAGCCCGCCCCCTACAACGAGATGGACGTCGCGCCCGAGGAGGCGGTGCGTCAGATCGTCGAGTCGGCGGGGCGCTCGCTGGTGGTGCTCTCCGGCGGATCGAAGACCGACGATGACACGGTCCTGGGCCACACCCGCACGATCATGGAGGCGGGCGGCTCGGGTGTGATCTTCGGCCGCAACGTCTGGCAGCGCGAGAAGTCAGAGGCGCTGGAGATCATCGGCCAGATCAAGGAGACGCTGCTCTCGCACGTGCGGCGGATTCCGTAGCGGACCCGGCGCAAAACCAAAACCGGCAATGAAGGGCGGCCCCAATGGCGGGTTGCATGCCTCTACGGCATCGAACCCGCCAAATGGCGCGAAGGTCGCGGATAGCGCGACTTTCGCGCCAATGGTCGGATAGTTCCGGTCCGCTGAGCATCATCGAGGCATGGCAGCCCGCCGCGGCGCCCTCAGGGCGCCCCTCTTCATTGCAGCTGTTCTCGTC
>JBKPTM010000365.1:0-4674 GCA_046765935.1 Actinomycetota bacterium
CTCTACCTCCGAGGAGGCGCTCTGCGAGGGGATGCTGAGGCTCCGCGAGTACCCCGCGGAGTCGCTTGACCTCGTCGACTCGACGGCCGAGGAGCTCGGCATCGAGCTCTTCCCGAACCTCCGGCTGCGGAACGCGACCGACGGGGTCTTCCCGCTCGCGGCCGGCTATCAGTGCGTCTCGATCGCTTCCTGCAACCAGTGGAAGAACCCCTCCAACTACCACTGGAAGACGGATCTGCCGGAGAACGTCGACTACGGCACGGTGGCCGACGCGATCCGGCTGTCGGAGGCGGTGATCCGGAAGCTCGACGCGCGCTGGTTCTGAGCGGCCGCTCCTTCGCTAAGTTAGTTGAGTGAGCAACGATCTCATCGCCGTCACGGGCGCGACCGGCGAGGTCGGTGGCCGTGTCGCGCGCCGGTTGGCTGATCGGGGTGTCGCGCAACGCCTAGTAGTCAGGGATCCGTCCCGGGCGCCGGAGCTCGAGGGCGCCGAGGTCGCGCAGGCGTCGAACTACGAGGCGGGCGACGAGATGGAGGCGGCGCTGCGGGGAACGAAGACGCTCTTCCTCGCCTCCGGCGAGGAGGCGAAGAACCGGATCGAGCAGCACAAGTCCGCCGTCGACGCCGCGAAGGCCGCTGGTGTGGAGCGGATCGTCTACCTCTCCTTCTATGGGGCCAAGCCGGACACGGCGTTCACCTTCGGGCGCCATCACTTCCACACCGAGGAACACATCAGGGCGAGTGGGCTCTCCTACGCGTTCTCACGCGACAACATCTACCTCGACTTCGTCCCGTTCTTCGCCGGCGCGGACGGGGCGATCCGCGGACCCGGCGGCGATGGCGCCTTCGCGCCGGTGGCCCGGGACGACATCGCCGACGTGGTCGTGGAGCTGCTCACGAACCCCGATCGGGACGGGCAGGCATACGAGGTCGCGGGCAGTGAGTCGTTCACCTTGTCCGAGGCGGCCGAGCGGCTCAGCAAGGCGATCGGCCGGGAGATCACCTACATCGACGAGACGATGGAGGAGGCCTGGAACTCGCGCCGCCCGAGCGGCGAGCCTGACTGGGTGATCGAGGGCTGGATCACGACCTACGTCGCGCTCGCGAAGGGCGAGCTCGCAGAGCCGACGAGCACCGTCCAGGACCTCACCGGTCACAAACCGCAGCGGCTGGAGGAGTTCCTCGAGCAGCACCCCGAGTCGTACGAGCACCTGCTCCGTAACGGCGAATCCGGCGGCTGAAGTTCCTCCGAGGCGTGATCGGCGCTCGGCCTACCATCGGCCGATGGCCGGCGCGTACGAACAGACCGAGAGGACCCGCGTCTACCGCAAGCCCGGGCGCGGCAGCTACGACCGCGACCTGGTCCACTCGATCCTCGACGAGGCGCTCACCTGCCACGTCGGCTTCGTGCAGGACGGGCAGCCGTACGTCATCCCGACGATCCACGCTCGGGTGGGCGACACCCTCTACCTGCACGGCGCGAACGCCAACCGCATGCTCAAAGCGCTGGCGGACCGCACGCCCTGCTGCGTGACGGTCACCCTGGTCGACGAGCTGGTACTCGCCCGGGCCGCGCTCCATCACTCGCTCAACTACCGCTCCGTGATGGTGCTCGGGACAGCCCGCGAGGTCACCGATCCGGAGGAGAAGCACGAGGCGCTACGGGCCGTCGTCGAGCACATCGCTCCGGGGCGGGCCGACGGCACGCGGGAAGCCGACGAGACGGACCTGAAGTCGACGAACGTCCTCTCGATCCCGATCGAGGAGGCCTCGGCGAAGGTCCGGACCGGCCCGCCGATCGACGAGGAGGCGGACATGGATCTGCCCTACTGGGCCGGCGTCCTGCCGCTGGAGCTGCGCACCGGTGATCCGGTCACCGCACCGGACCTCGTCGAGGACCTACCGGTCCCCGATCACGTCAAAGCCTGGAAACGCGGTTAGGCCGCGAAGCGGGCTTCGTACTTAGCCCGCCGCTTGGCCGCCTCTTCGTCGCGGTTCTTCGGAGGGGCGTTGGTGACCAGCGAGTCGAGGAGCTTCCGGGTAGCGGCCGCAACCTCGTCGACGGCGAGGTTGAACGCCTCGGTGTTCGCCTTCGAGGGCTTGTTCGAGCCGCTGATCTTGCGGACGAACTGAAGCGCCGCGTCCTGGACCTCTTCCTCACTCGCGGGCGGGTCGAAGTTGTGGAGTTGCCTGATGTTTCTGCACATGGCCTCAGCCTAGTGCAGGCACGCGCTAGCCCCAGGCCAGGTGGTTGCTGGTCGCCGAGAGGCAGACGACCTGCTTCGTCTTCCTCGGCCCGACGACCGCGAAGAACTCGCTCGGGTAGAGCGGCCCCGGGACCTCCCAGGAGCCGTCCCCGTGGGTCACAGTGGCTGCGACGAACTCGCTGTTCGGGACGCTTCCCGTCGAGTCAACGCGATAGAGGTAGATCTGCCGCTGGGCGCGGCAGGCCTTCTCGCCTGCGCTGACGCGACCGGTCACTCCGTCGGGGCCGACGGACTGGACGGTGACCTCCGAGCTCAGCTGGGCCCGCTTCGTGGCCCGGCCCTTCTTCGCGTTTGCGCCGGACACCACGCCGAGACTGACCACGGAGGCGAGAACCAGCAACAGCACAGCGATCTTTGCAACCCGCCACATCACCCTTTCGCTGCCCAGTGATCAGGCAGGCAAACGGGGTCCCCGGGGACCTGTGACTCAGCTCACACAGCCGCGCGGTGGCGATCGATGATGCGCGTGAAGTCCGTCCCGGCCGGGAGGGTGCCGAAAGCGTGGCCCCAGTCGCCCTCTAGGCGCGAGGAGATGAACGCCTCGGCGACCGCCTCGTCGCCGAAGCGGACCAGGAGCGATCCCTGCAGCGCCAGGGCCATCCGCTCGACCAGCGAGCGGGCGCGGGACTCGAGCGTCCCCGGGTCCGACTGGATGTCCTCGCGCAGCTTGGCCGCGAACCGGTCGAGCCGCGGCTCGAGCACCGCGCCCTCGCCCACCTCATTGGCGAAGGCCTCGACCGAGTCGGGGTTCTTGACCATCGCCCGGAGCACGTCGAGGCACTGGACGTTCCCGGAGCCCTCCCAGATCGAGGCCAGCGGCGCCTCGCGGTAGAGGCGGGGCATGCCCGACTCCTCCACGTAGCCGTTCCCGCCGAGGCACTCGAGGCACTCGACGGCGTGCGACGGGCCGCGCTTGCAGATCCAGTACTTGAGCACGGCGTTGGCGATCCGCTTGAACGCCTGTGCCTCATCGTCGCCGGCGATCGCCTCGTCGTAGGAGCGAGCCAGCCGGAGCGCGCCGATCGTCGCGGCCTCGGACTCCACGGCGAGGTCGGCGAGCACGTTCTGCATCAGGGGATGCTCGACCAGGAGCCTGCCGAAGGTGGAGCGGTGGTCGGCGTGGTTGATGGCCTGGGCGACGCCGTGGCGCATTCCCGTGGCGCTGCCCGAGGCGCAGTCGAGCCGGGTGTGATTGACCATCTCGATGATCGTCCGCACTCCGGCGCCCTCCTCGCCGATAAGGCGGGCCCGGGCGCCGTCGAACTCGATCTCCGACGAGGCGTTCGACCGATTGCCGAGCTTGTCCTTGAGCCGCTGGAGGCGGAAGCGGTTGAGCTCGCCGTCGGGGAGGCGGCGCGGCATCAGGAAGCAGGAGACGCCCCCGTCGGCCTGGGCGAGGACCAGGAACGCGTCGCACTGGGGCGCGGAGAAGAACCACTTGTGGCCGGTGAGCTCGTACTCGGCGCCGGGTCCGCCGCCATTGATCGGCCGGCCGACGGTGGAGTTGGCCCGCACGTCGGAGCCGCCCTGCTTCTCGGTCATCCCCATGCCGAACAGGGAGCCCTCCTTCTCGGCGGCTGCGATCTGGCGCGGGTCGTAGACGTTGGAGAGGATCCGTGGCTCCCATTCCTCGGCGAGCTCGGGCTGCTTGCGGAGCGCCGGCACGACGGAGTAGGTCATCGAGATCGGGCAGCCGACCCCGGCCTCTGCCTGGGAGAAGCACATGAACGCCGCAGCGCGGGCGACGTGGGCGCCGGGCTGCGGTTCGCGCCAGGGGAGGGAGTGGAGCTCGTGCGAGATGCCGAGCCTCATCAGCTCGTGCCAGGCCGGGTGGAACTCGGGCTCGTCCATCCGGTTGCCGTAGCGGTCGTGGGTGCGGAGCTTGGGCGGGTTCTCGTTGGCGAGACGCCCGAGCTCGATCACGTCGCCGCGTCCCGCGATCTCACCGACCTCGGAGATCTTCTCGACGGCCCACTCGGCGCCTTCGCGCCGCACGGCCTCGCCCATCACGCGATCGGCGGCGAAGACGTTGTAGTCGGCCAGCGGCGGGGGCTGGTTGGTCACCTCGTGGGTGCGGACTCCGGTCGGCTTTTCAACGGTCGACATGTGCGGGCTCCTCTCCGATTGCGCGAGTGCAGAAGTTGATCAGGGACGCGATCAAGGCGTCCGGGTCCCCGCCGTTGGCGGTGGGGGAGAGCGAGCCGAGCATGGTCTCCCCGATCGCGCCGATCAACGCGGCGGCGGTCGCGTCGACGTCCTGGGCCGGGAGCTCCCCGGCCTCGATCCCCTCGGCGATCACCGCAGCCATCAGGTCCCGGTAGCTGTGGCGGAAGTGCAGGCGCTCTGCCTCGACGACGGGATCGACCGGCTCCGCGAGCAGCGCCCAGGCCAGCCGACGGCCCCGCAG
>JBKPTM010000366.1:0-2396 GCA_046765935.1 Actinomycetota bacterium
GTCTCGCGCGTGATTCGCCGGCCCCCGCTCCTGCCCCGCGGCCAGCTCATCTACTTCCTCTGGCAGGCACAGCCGAATTCGTCCAAGGCCCAGCGCGAGCTCGGCTGGGAAACCACCCCCCTCGATGAAGGAGTGCGGAGGACTCTCCACTCAATGGGGCTGCTCGAGGGCTGAGTGGCGACTTATGCATACCCGTCCATGCATAAGTCGCCAATCGGCTGACTAACGCAATCGGCCAACGCCGGGGACGAAGCGGCCGACCGTGGATCCGTAGCGCCTGTATTCGGCGCCATGGGTTCGGAGGAGATAGGGCTCCTCGACGGCGCGCACTTGTAGCTCGAGGCCGGCGGCGATCGAGACCACCGCGACGAAGCCGAGCCAGGTCGGGACCATCAGCGCGAAACCGAGCCAGCCGACGATCATCGCCGTGTAGATCGGGTTGCGACAGATCGAGAACCAGCCGCTGGTAACGAGGTCCGTTTGCTGGTCGTCCTTGACGCCGATCCGCCAGTTTTCGCCCATGCCCAGCTGCGCCAGGAAGACCGCGGTGCCTCCGATCACGGCGACTAAAACGCCGATCGCATGCAAGACGCCCACGTCGAGCGCATCGATCGGGTCCAGTGAGTTCTGCAGAACGAGTTGGATTGACACGATCGCCACCGCCATTCCGCCGACAAAGAGGATCCCGCTGAGCCAATCGACGAGACCCGCGTCCCGGCGAAGTCCGATCAGCCCGGTCTTGCCAGTACTGCGCAGCTGGATGGCGACACGTACGAACAGGGTGAGGATCAGAAAGACGATCAGGAGAGCGGCGGCGAGCTTGGCCACTGCCCGCTAGTCGCCGCTCTCGCCCTCGCCGTCCTGAGCGGAGCCGCGTCGGCGCTCGAGCTCGGCGACCAGCGCCTTGGTGTGCATGGCGGCGATCAGGTCGTTGAGCGGCTGCGTCCCCGCCTCGATCAGCTCCATCGCCCCGTCGGGGTCCATCTCGCCGGCGAGCCGCTCCATCAGCACGTCGACCTCCTGCCGGACCAGGTCCGCCATCGACTGCTTGTAGCGGAGGGTGTCGTAGACCGTGAAGCCGATCCGCTCCTCGTAGCCGCCCGCGCGGAAGCGGCTGATCGCCTCGACGATGCGGACGTCGCTCGGCGAGTAGCCGCTCTCGTCCGGGGTGAGCACGTCGAGCTCGGCCAGGCGGTCGAGCACGTCCTGGGGGAGGTCGTAGCGATGCCGGACCTCAGCGGCGCTGACCCGCTCGCTCTCGCCCTCCAGGGCGTGCTCGAGCAGCCGGTCGCCCAGCTCGATCAGCGCCCGAGCGCGGTCCGGGTCCTCATCGAGCAGGTCCTTGATCACCCGCAGCGGCATGTAGCGCTCCTCCTGGAGCTGCTTGATCATGCGGATCCGATCGACGAAGTCCGCGGGGTAGTAGGCCATGTTGCGGGACGTCTTGACCGGCTCCGGCAGCAGGCCCTCGCGCAGGTAGTGCTTGATCGTCGCCGCGGAGACCCCGGAGGCGCGAGCCAGCTCGCCCATCCTCAGCATCTCGTCGCTCTTCGGCTGCGCTGCACTCATGCGAGGAACTGCTCCTGAGCCTGGGCCGCCTCTGAGCCCTTCGCGGCACCCGACTCCTCGAGCGCCTGGACCTCCTCCGCCGAGTACCCGGCCTCCCTCAGCAGTTCGGAGGTGTGCTCCCCGAGGGCCGGCGCCGGGCGGTGCACGTCCGCCGGCGTCCGCGAGAGCTTGATCGGGAAGCCGAGCTGCTTGACCTCACCGAACTCGGGCTGCTCGTAGCTGATCACCATCTCCCGCTCCCTCACCAGCTCCGACTCCAGTGCCTCGTCGAGGTCCAGGATCGGCTCGATCATCGCGTCGTGCTCGTCGTTGAAGGCCTTCCACTCGGCGCGCGTCTTGGCCTTGAAGATCTCGGCGACCTCGCGGTGCGCGTCCGAGCCCGGCTTCTCGAATTGCTTCTCGATCAGGTCCGGGCGATCCACCGCCTGGCAGAAGCGCCCCCAGAACTTCGGCTCGAGCGCTCCGCAGGTGACCCAGCCGTCCGAGGCCTCGTAGGGCCGGTAGCAGATGATTCCGCCGCTCAGCATGATGTTGCCGCGCTCCGGCACCTCGCCCGAGCCGAAGTAGCGGCCCGCCTCCATCGCCAGCCAGGCGAGCGAGCCGTCGGTCATCGAGATGTCGACCATCTGGCCCTCGCCGCTCCGTCGCGCCTCGTTGAGGGCCGCGAGGATCCCGACCGCGGCCATCAGCCCGCCGCCGCCCAGGTCCGCGATCTGCGCTCCGGACTGGATCGGCGGGCCGCCGGCCTCGCCGGTCAGCCCGAGGACCCCGTTCAGGCCCAGGTAGTTCATGTCGTGTCCCGCGCGATCGCGATTCGGCCCGTCCTG
>JBKPTM010000367.1:0-1390 GCA_046765935.1 Actinomycetota bacterium
GAGCGCGGGAGGCGATGCCCGGGATCCGCAATTGGCTGACCACCAACGCGTGGCTGGTCAACCTCATCGTCATCGTCTACTTCATCTATCAGCTGCTGAAGTAGCGCTCCGCTAGTCCGTCGACGGCACGAGGATGTCGGCGATGCCAAAGACGCCCGGCTCGCGCGAGGGCAGCGTCGGCCTCCACGAGGGATCCACGGAGCGGTAGGACTCCGGGTCCGCATCGATGATTCCAAGAAGGACCTCGCCGACGATCCGCCCGCCGACCGGGCCGAGACGATCGCCGTCTTCGAGCACCTCGGCCTCCTTGAGGACGTAGAGCCAGAGCGGGGTCTCCTGATCCCAGCCGGCGCTGGCCAGCCCGACCTCGTCCGCCGTGAGCAGCTCAACCCCAAGCTCCCGCGCCACGGCCTCGCCAGACGGCAGGCCGACGGCCTGCCCGCGCTGCAGGTCGCGGTTCGCCAGTGACGAGTACGCGGAACCCTCGTCTTCGCCGCTGATCTGACGAGGCAGGGAGATCAGGGAGCGGGGCAGCTTCCCGTCGATCTTCTTCGACCGCTGCGCGGGCTCGTGGCCGGGAACGTCGAACTGCAGCGTCCAGTCGATCGCGTGATCGACCGGCACGGCGCCGAAGCCCATCAAGTCCGGGAAGACGGGCACCGGGCCGAAGTCACGATTGACCCGGTAGGCGTCGCGCACCTGGCTGTGGCCGTAGCGGTACGCCGCGTCGGCGAACTCGAACGGGATGTAGGGGTCATCACCGGGCCTGAACACGGTGGCGCCGTCCTCGAGGAGCTCGGTCATCAACTCCGGACCGATCAGCTGCGGCAGGAACTCCCGCAGGATCACCCACTGGTAGTGCCAGGTGGTGGCGCGCCGGGCGTCTTCGAAGACCTCAGCCTCCCCCACCCCGTCCTCGCGCAGCCGGTCGACGATCACGTTGTGGGTCCTGACGAAGCCGAGCTGCATCTGGCTCATGAAGAGGTGGGTGTCGTTGCGCTGGTCTCCGAGGAGCGCAATCCCCTCGTGGTTCCGCGGGACGTCGTGGCCGCCCTCACCCACAAGCAGCTTCGCGGGATCGTCCTTCTGGAAGAGGTAGGGCGAGCCGGTCGGACCCGCGGCGTAGACACCCTCGAGGTTGGCGCGGGGCGTCCGGAAGTTCTTGACGCGGTCGAGATCCGCGCGGTGCCCGAGCGGCGATCGGTCCGCGGTGATGTCGTGCGCGATGAACTGGCCGAAGAACGGCCAGCCCGCGGCCATCTCCCCGTCGGTGGACCGATCGGCGTCTTCGTCGCAGATGCCGCCCGGCGAGCCGAGCGCGTGCAGCGCCTCATCTTCGGCGTCGAGAGCCGGGAGTGACTCGAACAACTTGCGGTAGCGACCCCCGTAG
>JBKPTM010000368.1:0-7343 GCA_046765935.1 Actinomycetota bacterium
AGGTACTCCGCCTGGACCGGCACGATCACCTTGTCGGCTGCGACCAACGCATTGATCGCGACGGGCCCGAGGGAGGGCGGGCAGTCGAGCAGCGTGTAGGCGAAGCGCTCGCGGACTGGGCCGAGCCCGTCGCGCAGCCGCGTCTCGTAGCCGCCGGTCCGGGGCAGCTCCACCGCCGCTCCCGCGAGATCCACGTGCGCCGGGACTATCCACAGGTTGTCCGGCCCGGCTGGGCGGGCGGCCTCCGCGACCGAGACCTCGCCGGTCAGACACTCGTAGGAGGACGGCGTGGAATCCTTGGGAAGCCCGAGCGCAACCGTGGCGTTGCACTGTGCATCGAGGTCGACGATCAGGGTCTGGCGGCCGTCGCCCGCCACGCAGGCGCCCACGTTGACGGCGGTGGTCGTCTTGCCGACGCCCCCCTTCTGATTCGCGATCGCGTAGACGGTTCCCATCGAGATAGTTCGGCTCAGTTTCGTTCGGTTCCGAACGGCCGTTTCGCGGCCATGCCGGGGCGCCGCGGCAGCCCGTTCGGAGTCGGTCCATTCTTGCGGAGCAGGTGGATGTGTCGGTCGCGACTGCCCGGATAAGGCTGCACCGAGCGGATCTCGAACGGCTCCATCGCCAGCGGATCGGCCGCGCTTGCGGCCTCGGACTCCTCCTCCGCTGACCGCGCGCCCTTCCAGGCGACGAGGAAGCCGCCCTCGCGGAGCAGCGGCGAGGCGAGCTCGGCGAGCGTCGCGAGGCTTCCGACCGCCCGGGCGGTGACCGCGTCGTAGGCCTCGCGGCCACCGGCCGAAGCCCAGTCCTCCGAGCGCTCGCAGACGACCGCGGCGTTCGCGAGGCCCAGCCGCTGGATCGCATCGCGGAGAAAGGCGCACTTGCGCTCGAGGGACTCGATCAGGTCGACCCGGGCCTCGGGCAGAGCCGCGGCCAGCACCAGGCCGGGCAGCCCGGCGCCACTGCCCAGGTCGGCGATCCGCCGTGCCATGCGGATGGGCTCGAGTTCCAGACCGCTGAGGGAGTCCGCGATGTGGACGTCGCGGGCCTGGGCGACGGTGGATCGGGAGATCGGAGCCCGGGGCTCGGAGAGCAGGCGCAGCAGCTCGTCGAGGGCGGGTTCGGCCGCGGGTGGAACCGAGCTCAATCGGGGACCAGCGGGGCGACCACCACGTAGCGGTTGGGCTCGTCGCCCTCGCTGTAGGTCTCGACCTCCGGGCGGTCGCGCAGGTGCTCGTGGACCACGCGGCGCTCGTTCGAGCCCATCGGATCCATCTCCACCGCCTCCTGGTGGCGAACGGCGTCCTCGGCGGCCATGTCGGCGCGTCGGCGCAGCGACTCGCCCTGGCGCCGGCGGTAACCGGCGGCATCGACCGTGACGCGCTTGCGGTCCTGCCGTCCGCGGAAGGCCGCCTGGTAGCAGAGCAGCTGCACCGCATCGATCGTCTGGCCGTGGCGCCCGATCAGCAGGCCAACGTCCTCGCCGTCGATGTCGGCGTGAATCTCCTCCTCCCCCTCCTCCACCGAGACGGAGGCGGCGAGCCCCAGCTCCTCGACGACCCGCTCGAGCAGCGCTCGGACGCGCTCCGCCGGATCCTCCGGCAGCACGGCCTCCTGGGACTCGAGCTCTCCTTCCACCCCGGGCAGTCTTACACGGCTTCGCCATCAAGCCGTGGCCACAATCGGCCGCCCCCGACAACCGCTCGGGGCTGCCGCCCTCCGCTCAGAAACGTGCGGCCTGGTGGCCGCTAGCGCCGGCGCTTTCTTTTCCGCGGCGGCGGAGGCGGCGGTTTCGTCGCTTTGACCTCCTCCGGCGTCGGCACCGCCGGGAGCGGCCAGACGAAGTGGATGACGCCCTGCTGCATGACCTGCCAGAGGCCGCTCGCGATGAAGTAGACGGCGATCCCCGCGGGCGCGTTGGGAATCAGGAAGACGGTGACCAGCGAGAAGACGCCGGCCATCAGGTAGCGCTGCGAGGCGCCGCCCGTCGTCGGCGAGGGATTGAAGAAGAGCAGAGCGAAGGTCCCGCCGACGGCGAGGATCACCAGGGCGACGGCCTCCGCACCGGTCGGGTGAGCGGTCAGGTCGGAGACGAAGAGCCAGCCCGCGTTGCCCACCTCGTTCTTGAACGTGTCGCTGCGCAGCAGGGCGTAGAGAGCGATGAAGACCGGGAACTGGAAGACCAGCGGCAGGCAGGCCGCGAGGGGGTTGACGCCGTGCTCCTGGAAGAGCGCCATCTGTTCCCGCTGCATCCTCTGGCGATCGTCCTTGTACTTCTCCTGGATCTCCTTCAGATACGGCTGCAGCGCCTGCATCTCCCGCATGCCGTGCATCGAGCGAAGGGTGAAGGGCAGCACGATGAGGCGGGAGAGCCAGGTGATCAGGACGATCCCGGCGCCCCAGGCGATACCGACGTCGTTGTGCAGCCACTTGAGGACGTCGTTGAAGAGATCGATCAGCGGCTGGAGGATGTTGGCGTCGAGGAACACGGTGGAGTTCTACGTCAGATTCGCCTGACTGGATCGTGCGGCCGCGGTGTTCGTGGCGGCCGTTGGTGGCGAAGCCGCGCCTTCGGAGCTACTGGTCCTGCACTGGGAGCGAGTGGCCCTATTCCGGAAGAGGCGCCGATCGGAGAGCTCGTCGATCCCTCCGTGGCTGAAGGGGTTGCAGCGTAGAAGCCGCCATGCGGCCAGGATCAACCCCCGGACCGGGCCGAGCTCGCGGATCGCCTCGACCGCGTAGGCGGAGCAGGTCGGGTAATAGCGGCAGCGGGGCGCGAAGGCCGGTGAGATCCAGCGCTGGTAGAGGCGGATCGGCGCGATCAGCACCGCGCTCAGCAACCGTTTCACGACAAACGCTCCTCGCCGGACTCCCCCATCAACTCCGCGAGCGAGGCGCGAATTCCCTCCTGGCCCTCGCGCTCGAGCAGCCCCTCGATGCCCGGCCGGCCGACGATGACGTAGTCCCGGCCCGGCTGAATCAGGTCGGAGAGCTCCCAGAAGGACTCGCGGAGGGCGCGGCGCACCTTGTTGCGCGTCACGGCCTTACCGATCTTGCGCCCGACGGAGAGCCCGAGCCGCGCCCCGTCGTCCGACTCATCCTCACGGCGGGTGAAGGAATAGACGACCAGGAACCGGTTGGCGCTAGAGCTGCCCTCGCGATAGACGCGGTCGAAGTCGCCGCTCCGGGAGAGCCGGCGGCGCCGGGCATCGGGGCGGCCCTCAGCGGCCAACGTCAGGGAGTCAGGCGCTTGCGGCCCTTCTGACGCCGGCGCCTCAGGATCGCGCGACCGGACCGGGTCCGGCTTCGGGCTCGGAACCCGTGGGTCCGCGCGCGCTTGCGCTTCTTCGGCTGATAGGTCCGCTTCATCGAAAGGGCCCAATCGGAGGGCGAGGGGCACGGCAGTATAGGCCGTGGCCCCTCTGGCCTCTCGCCATCCGGGGCGGCCCGAGACGCCGCTTGCGGTTTTCGCCGCGTTTTGCACGGAGGCTCGCCGTCCGCCCCTTTCGACGCCGCGAGGCCGAGCCTATGATCGGCCGCTCGCCCGCAAACAGCAGTAACGACGAAGGAGGACCAGGTTCAGGGGCAGGTCGGTGACGGGCGCGAGGACCTCTCTGGGTCCTGGCGCGAGATCCAGCGGGAGCTCGCCTCCTCGCTCCCGGAGGACACGTACCGCCTCTGGTTCTCGACCCTCTCCCCCCTCTCGAGGCGCGGGGCGACGCTCTATGTGACCGGACCGCCGCGGGTGATCCGCTGGGTGGGGCGGCGTTACATGGAGCTGCTGCGCGCCGCGGTCGCCAACTCGGTCGAGGGGATCCGGGATATCGAGCTGGTCCCCCCGGATGCCGCACCCGTGGGTACTCAGACCCGGGAGGACGCGGCCTCGAAGGTCGCCCTCAACCCCGACTACACCTTCGAGCGCTTCGTGATCGGCCCCGGCAACCAGCTCGCCCACGCCGCCGCCCTGGCGGTGGCGGAGGCCCCCGGCGAGGCGTACAACCCGCTCTTCCTCCACGGGCCCCCCGGTCTCGGCAAGACCCATCTCCTCGGCTCGATCGCCAACTACCTCAACCGCCACAGTCCCCAGCTGACGGTGCACTACACGACCGCCGAGTCCTTCACCAACGAGTTCGTCTCCTCCCTCCACGGCGCCGCCATGGAGGGCTTCAAGGAGCGCTATCGCCGGGCCGACGTGCTGCTGATCGACGACGTCCAGTTCCTCCAGGGCAAGGCGCGGACCGCGGACGAGTTCTTCCACACCTTCAACGCGCTGTATGAGGGCGGCGCGCAGCTCGTCCTCACCGCCGATCGCGTGCCGGCTGAGCTCAAGGACCTCGCCGACCGCCTGCGCGATCGCTTCGAGTGGGGCCTGACGGTTCCCCTCGAGCCGCCCGATCTCGCCACCCGCCTGGTGTTCCTCGGCAACCTGGCGCGTGAGCAGAGCGAGCCCCTGCCTCCCGACGCGCTGCGGGCCCTGGCCTCCAAGACCTCGGCCAACCTCCGCATCCTGAAGGGAGCGCTGACCCGGGTGGTCGCGATCTCCTCGCTCACCGCCTCAGCCATCACCACCGCGAGCGTCGACAGCGCTCTGCCGTCCGGCGAGATCCCTACGCCCGGTCGACCTGAGCTCGACGCTCGCCAGGTTCAGGAGGCCGTCGCGGCCCGCCTCGACCTCAGCGTCGACCAGCTCCTCTCACCACGCCGCACGGCTCACATCGCCAGGGCCCGGCAGCTCGCCATGTACCTGACCCGGGAGCTCACCGACCTCTCCTTGCCGCAGATCGCCCAGGCCTTCAACCGCCGCGATCACACAACCGTCCTGCACGCCATCCGCAAGATCCAGCGCACCGCGCTCGAGGATGCGAGCGTCTCGCGCACCCTCGAGGAGCTCACTACGCAGCTTCGTTCGGGCCCCACCGATTCGGGACCTGACGGATCGTGACCGAACCGACTGAAAGAATCGGAGAGGAGGCTGTCCACATATCCACGCCGTCCACAACCCTTACTACTCCTAAGGACGCCCAACAACCAGCGATGAAGATCAACACCACAAGGCAATCGCTCCTCGATGCGCTCCTGGTCGTCTCGCGAGCGGTCTCGGCCCGCGCCGCGCTCCAGGCGCTCTCCGGCATCCTGATCACCGCGAACGGGGAGGCCCGCCTGCGCGCCACCGACATGGAGCTCGGCCTCGAGGTCGGCCTGGAGGGCGAGGTCGAGGGCGGCGGCTCGGTCGTTCTGCCCGGCCGGCTTCTGGTGGAGGTGGTGCGTTCCCTGCCTGATGGGCCCGTCACGCTGGCACTGCGGGAGGCCGAGCGGGACATCGAGCTGAGCGCCGGTTCCTCCCGCTTCCACCTGCGCACGCTTCCCGCCGACGACTTCCCCCGGTTCCCGGAGGCGGAGGGCGATCCGGCGGAGCTTCCGGCCGCGCCGCTCCGCGACACGATCAACCGGGTTGCCCGCGCCGCGTCGCGGGATGAGGCTCGGCCGGTGCTGACGGGGGTCCTGGTGACGGTGGAGGGCGATCAGATGACGATGGTCGCCACGGACTCCTACCGGCTCGCCGTCAAGGCGACGAAGCTCGACACCTCGGTGGGCGAGCGGCTGGAGGCCAACGTGCCGGCGCGTGCGCTGCGGGAGCTGGCGCGCCTGATCGAGGCCGGGGGCGAGGAGTCGCTACGCGTCTGGCTCACCCGCAACCAGGCGATCTTCCAGGTCGGGCAGACCTCTCTCAGCTCCCGGCTGATCGATGGACAGTTCCCGAATCATCAGCAGCTCCTGCCCGAGTCCTACGAGCACGAGGTGAAGCTGCCCAGGTCGGAGTTCCTCGAAGTGACCCGCCGCGTTTCGCAGCTCGCGCAGCGCAACGCGGCGCTGCGTCTCTCCTTCTCGGATGGAGAGCTGGTGGTCTCGGCGGAGACGCCGGACCTGGGCGACGCCCGCGAGGCCCTGCCGGCGCCGTACTCCGGGGAGCTGCTCGAGATCGGGTTCAACCCGGAGTTCATCCGGGACGGCCTCGAGTCGATCGACGCGGACGAGGTCGTCCTCAAGCTGATCTCGCCGCTGCGCCCGGGCCTGCTGGAGCCATCCGGCGAGGATGACTTCAGTTACCTGGTGATGCCGATTCGCCTCAACGTGTAGGTCGGTCGATGGTCGTCGGCGGAGTCGAGTGCCGCGGGTTCCGCAACCTCGTCGACGACCACACCCCGATCGCCGACGGCGTCGTCGTCGTGCACGGGCCGAACGGCGCGGGCAAGACGAACCTGCTGGAGGCCCTCTACTTCGGCCTCACCGGGCGCTCCTTCCGAGCCGGCAACGACCGGGACATGATCCGTTTCGGAGACGACGGCGCCCGGGTCGAGCTCGACCTCGAGGGCGGGTCGAAGCTGCTGGCGGCGATCGACCGCTCGGGGGAGCGGCGGCATCTGATCGCGGGAAGGCCGCTCGCGGGCGAGCCGGGCGAGCGCCCGCTGGTGAGCGTCTTCCATCCCGACCGGCTGCAGCTGGTCAAGGGATCGCCCGCCCATCGGCGCGCGCACCTCGATCGGCTCTGCGGAGCGATCTGGCCCGCACGGGCGGATCTCCGCGCCCGCTTCGGCCGCACGCTGGCGCAACGGAATGCCCTGGTGCAGCGGATCAAGGCGGGCCTCGGCGGGGACGAGTCGCTGCCCTCGTGGGACGAGAGGCTTGCGTCCGAGGCGGAGCCGCTGATGGAGGCGAGGGCGGAGGCGGTCGGGGCCCTTGGTGAGAGCTTCTCGGAGCTGGCGGGGGGCCTGGGCCTGCCGGACGCCGAGATCGCCTACCGGCCGCGCGCAGCGGGTGGACGCGAGGAGCTCGTCGCCGAGCTCGCGAGCCGCCGCTCCGCGGACCTCGGCCGCGCCTACACCTCCTACGGGCCCCAGCTCGACGAGGTGGAGCTCCGGCTCGGCGGCAGGCAGCTGCGCCGCTTCGGCTCGCAGGGCCAGCAGCGGCTGGCGCTACTCGCCCTGCTCTTCGCGGAGCGCGGGGCGCTGATGGAGGCCGGCCGCCCGGCCCCGTTGATGCTCCTGGATGACGTGATGAGCGAGCTCGACCCCGGTCATCGCGCGCTGCTCGTCTCCCTCCTCGCCGCGGGCGGGCAGTCGGTGATCACCGCGACGGAGGCCGCGCACGTGCCGGCCGCTGACGCGGCCCAGATCGAGGTCGCGGGCGGGTCCGTCACGACCCCACCCGCGCTGAGGGCGGCGTGAGCCGCCGCCGGACCCCCCGGCCACTCGCCGCCGCGATCGGGGAGGCGCTCGAGCGGGCCGAGCCCGCGACGCTGCTTGCGGCCGTGCAGAGCGCCTGGCCGGACGCCGTGGGGGAGG
>JBKPTM010000369.1:0-4058 GCA_046765935.1 Actinomycetota bacterium
CTCCCTAGCTGCGCGGACCCGAACCACCCGATCCTCGGCGCCATACCGAAGGCTCTGCAAGTCATGAACTACACCAACGCTCTGATCGCGGGCTTCAGATCGATCCCGATCGACTACGTGAACTTCCACTGGTACCAGTCGACCCCCGAGGCGATGAGGACGACGATCGAGTACCTGCGGCGCGCGACCGGCAAGCAGGTGATCACCAACGAGATCGGGCAGTTCGACGACTCGCCCGACACGGTTCGGTCCCTGCTGGACACAACTGCCCAACTGCACCTGCCTTGGGTGGTCTGGTTCGCCAGTGACGGATCCGGAGCGGTGGGGCTGTTCAACGCGGACGGCTCAATCCGTCCGGCGGGCGTCGCGTTCCGCGATTTCGTGCAGAGCTGCGACAACCGGATCAACTGCGGGCGCGACAAACCGAAGAAGCACCGGAAGAAGCGTCACGGTCGCTGAAGCCGGCTCGCGGCGGGGTCTCGATACCTTGTCGGCATGATCGAGGACGTGGCGGCGGAGACCGCCGGGCAGCAGGGGTCCTCGGACCTCACTGATGGCGATCGTCTTTCGCTCGGGGTGGCCGCGAGGCTCTCGCGCTACCTCCAGGTGCTGACGCAGGCCCGCAAGATGGGCAAGGACACGATCTCCTCCCAGGAGCTCTCCGACTACACGCACATCAACTCGACGCAGATCCGCCGCGACCTCTCCGGCTTCGGGAAGTTCGGCAAGCGCGGCGTCGGATACAACGTCGAGTCGCTGGTCAAGGAGATCCGCAAGATCCTCCGCACCGCCGGCCAGCACAACATCGCCCTCTTCGGTGCCGGTCACCTCGGCCAGGCGATCGCGAGCTCGGACATCTTCGCCGACCACGGCTTCCGGATCGTGGCGATGTTCGACGTGGATCCGACCGTGATCGGCCGGCGGATCGGCGGGATGGAGGTCCGCCCGTTCGACCAGATCGACCAGGTGGTCGAGGGGGAGCAGGTCGTCGTCGGCGTCCTCGCCGTTCCCGCGGACGCGGCTCAGGAGGTCGCCGACCGCCTGGTCCGCTCCGGCGTCAAGATCATCTTCAACTACTCCGAGCGGCTCCTTCAGGTCCCACCCGATGTCACGGTGCACACCTCGAGTCCGGCCGTGGACCTTCTCTACGCGCTCTACTTCTATTTGACCTGAGAGAACCGAGCCCGCGGTGACATCCGATCCGGAGCCACGGCACGACGCACTGGACCTCGCTGCGGTGCGCGAGATCTTCGAGGCGTCGACCGACTTCACCGTCGGGATCGAGGAGGAGTTCGCGATCGTGGATCCCGCGATCCTGGACCTCGAGCACCGCTTCGAGGATCTGCAGGCGGCTTGTCTGAGGGATCCGGAGCTCGCCCCGGCCGTCAAGGGAGAGCTGATCGACACCGAGATCGAGATCCGCTCGGGTCGCGGCGAGACCTTCGCGGCGGCTGCCGACCGGCAGCGCGCGAGGCGGGCGCGCCTGTTCGGCATCGCCGACGAGATGGGAGTGGCGCTCGCTGCGACGGGGACCCACCCCTGGGCCAACTACCTCGATCAGCACATCATCGACACCGAGCACTACCGGCGGCTCGAGGGCGATCTGCGTTGGGTCGCGCAGCGCAACAACACCTGGAGCCTGCACGTCCACGTCGGGGTGCACGGCGCAGATCGCGCCGTGGAGGTCTCCGATCGGATGCGCGAGCTGCTGCCGGCGCTGCTCGCGCTCTCGGCCAACTCGCCTTTCCTCGACCACCGGGAGACCGGGCTGCACTCGGTGCGAACCGAGATCTTCACTCGCACGTTCCCGCGCTGCGGCGTTCACGAGCCGTTCGGCGACTGGAGCACGTACGCGGACTTCGTCCAGCTGCTCGAGGACACCGGCTCGATCGTCGAGGCCACCCAGCTGTGGTGGAGCGTGCGGCCGCATCACGCCTTCGGCACGGTCGAGGTACGGATCTGCGATGCCCAGACGCGCGGCGACGAGTCGCTGAACCTGGCGGCCATGATCTCCGCCTGCGTCGCACAGGCGGCGATCGATCTCGACGAGGGTGCCTGGCCCGAGACGTTGCGCCAGCGAGAGATCGAGGAGAACCTGTGGCGCGCGATCCGCTATGGAATGGACGGCGAGATGATCGACTTCCGAGACCGGCGCGTCGTTCCGACCCGGCAGGTGCTGGAGGGGATCATCGAGTGGACCGGTCCGGCGCGCCAGGCGCTCGGGCTGGACGTCGAGCTCCCGGAGCAGAACGGGGCGCAACGGGCATACGCTCGGTTGGCCGAAGGGGCGCCGATCGAGGAGATCTATCGCCGCTCGGTGGAGGAGACCCGCAGAACCTACGCACCGGAGGGAGCAGTCAGTGGCCGATGAGGAGCAGCAGCAGCCGAGCGAGGAGGAGCTCCGCGCCCAGTTGGAGGAGGAGATCCGCAGGGTCCGGGTGGAGGACGTGGTGCTGCAGAGCGCGGTCAGCATCCTCAACCTGTCGGCGCGGCGGATCGCGAAGGACGACGAGCGGGACCTGGACCAGGCGAAGGTCGGGATCGATGCCGCCCGCTCGCTCGTGGAGCTGGTGAAGCCCGAGGCGCAGCCGCAGCTGCGCCAGGCGATCTCGGAGCTGCAGCTGCTCTACGCCAAGCACGCTGGCGAGGGTCCCGCGGAGGACGAGGAGGGTGAGGGCGGCGAGAAAGGGGCCCCTGAGCAGGGGAAACCCGAGCAGCCCAAGGGGGACTCGGGGCTCTGGACCCCGCCGGGGACTTGATCGACCGAGGCGAACGCGAAGCGGTGCACCCGGCGTTCTAAGTAGACTCCCGCGCCGCTTTCAACGAACCCGACAGGGAGCCTCACTTGACTGACTTCTGGACCGATTACGGAGTCGTTGTCGCGCTCGGCTGCGCGGCGGCGGCGGTTGTCTACGGACTGCTCGTCACCCAGCGGTTGCTGGCCAAGTCGCCCGGCAACGAGCTCATGCAGGAGATCTCGGGCGCCGTGCAGGAGGGTGCGAGCGCCTACCTGACGCGCCAGTACATGATCATCGCCGGCGTCGGCCTGGTCGTCGCGATCCTGCTGATCCCGCTCCAGAACGTGCAGACGGCGATCGGGTTCGTGATCGGCGGCGTCCTCTCGGGTTCGGCCGGATTCATCGGCATGAACCTCTCCGTCCGCGCGAATGCGCGCGTCGCCGAGGCGGCTCGCGGCGGCATCCCGCCCGCGCTCGACATTGCCTTCAAGGGTGGCTCGGTCACCGGCCTGCTCGTGGTGGGACTCGCCTTGCTCGGCGTCGCCGGCTACTTCGGCGCGCTGCTGATCTTCACGGACCTGACCGACAAGGAGTGCGTCGACGCTCTGGTCGGGCTCGGGTTCGGTGGCTCGCTGATTTCGGTCTTCGCCCGCCTGGGCGGCGGAATCTTCACCAAGGCCGCCGACGTCGGGGCGGATCTGGTCGGCAAGATCGAGGCGGGGATCCCCGAGGACGATCCGCGGAACCCGGCCGTGATCGCCGACAACGTGGGCGACAACGTCGGCGACTGCGCAGGCATGGCCGCGGACCTGTTCGAGACCTACGCGGTCACGGCCGTCGCGGTGATGCTGCTCGGGGTGATCACGTTCAGCGACTTCACCCGCGAGGTCGCGATCTACCCGCTCGCGATCGGCGCGGTCGCGATCATCGGCTCCATCATTGGCGCGCTCTCGGTGCGGACCCGCACCGGCAACGTCGAGGCCGCTCTCTACCGGGGCCTGGCGGTCTCGGCCGTGCTCTCGGCTGCGGCCTTCTACCCGATCACCAAGTGGCTCATGGACGACCCGCTGGGCGGTGGGGCGCTCGGCAACACGAGCGTCACCGACCTGTGGCTCTGCGGGCTGATCGGGGTCGGCGTCACGGCGCTGCTCTTCGTGCTCACCGACTACTACACCTGGACCCGCTTCCGCCCGGTTCGGACCATCTCCAAGGCATCGGAGACCGGCCACGCGACCAACATCATCCAAGGCATCGCGCAGGGGCTGCAGTCGACAGCCCTGCCAGTGCTGGTGATCGCCATCGCGATCCTCGGCTCCTGGA
>JBKPTM010000370.1:0-3572 GCA_046765935.1 Actinomycetota bacterium
GGCCTTGACGATCGCCCAGGCGATCAGGTGGGTGAAGCTCACCTTCATGCCCCGGTCCTTGAGGATCTCGTTGAGCGCCTTGCGCTTGGCATCGAGCGTGTCGACCGCCAGCTCCCGGAACGAGGTGGCCGTCGGGATCGACCGGCTCTCGTTCATCGCCCGGGCCAGGGTGCCGGCCGGACCGCGGAGGGGCTTCGCCTCTCCCTCCACGACGGCTGGCGCGACCCCATCGCCCTCGGCCGAGAGCACGTCGGACTTGGTGATCTTGCCGCCGGCGCCGGTGCCCTTGACGCCCTTGAGATCCACGCCGTTCGCCTGCGCGGCCCGGCGGGCGACCGGGGTGGCCCTTGCTCCGTCGGCCTCTTCGGCTGCGGCCGGAGCCGCCTCCTCCGCTTCCTCGGTCGGCGCGGCCGCCGCGGCGCCGTCGCCACTCGGCGCCTCGCCCTTGGTCATCTCCGCAAGCGGCTTGCCGACCTCGACGGTCTCGTCGGGCCCGACCAGGATCTTGGTGACCGTGCCGCTGGCGGGGGCAGGGACCTCGGCGTCAACCTTGTCGGTCGAGACCTCGACGACGGTGTCGCCCTCAGCGATCTGATCGCCCTCGGAGACGTGCCATTCGAGCACGGTGCCCTCCGTCACGGACTCGCCCATCTCGGGCATCACGATCTCCAGTCCGCCTCCCTCGAGGGTCTTGCCGGCCGAGACCGAGGCGTCGTCCGTTGTCGCCTTCTCGGCAGTGGCAGTGGCACCGGCGCCGTTCGACGCGGCCTCTGCAGACGCGTCTTCGGCCTCAGCCTGCTCCTCTTCGGCGGCCGGCTCCTCGGTCTTCTCGGGCGGCCCGCCGTTGGGGTCGATCTCGGCCAGTGGCTTGCCGACGTCGACCTCCTCGTCGACCTGGACCATGATCTTGGTGACGGTTCCGGAGGCCGGGGCGGGGACCTCGGCGTCGACCTTGTCGGTCGAGACCTCGACCATCGTGTCGCCCTCCTCGACCGAATCCCCCTCTGCGACATGCCACTCGAGCACGGTGCCCTCAGTCACCGACTCGCCCATCTCGGGCATCAAGAGCTGGACCTTCTGCTTAGTGGCCATTCCCCTTACTAACTGTATGACGTTCCAAGCGGCTGCCAGGGCGGTGCATTTCGGAACGGAGGGCGAAGCCCGAAGTGACTTGTGTGGGCCGCCCGCTGCAGCCGCGATCTGATGGCGAAGCCGCTAACCAATCCTCGCAATCAGATCCACCGCCGGCCAGCCGTGCTCGCGGATGAAGTCCCGGGTCGGCGCCTCCCACTCGCAGAACGCACAGGCGATCACATCCGAGAAGCCGACGGACCCGGTGATCGCGATCGGCATGTCGCAGTGCGGGCAGGCCAGAGACCTGGTCCCGAGCCACGCGGCCTTCTGCGCCGGCCTGAGCTCGACGCGGCCCGCCGCGGCGCTCAGGCGCTCGTCTCGCTCGGGACCGGGGGTACTGGCCGGGTCGTAGAAGATCCCCACGTGATGATTATTGCGCGCGACTCTCCTCGGCCTGACGCCCGAGCGGCGAGGGCCGCGGGCGGTGTAAGTTCCGCTGTGACCGTGAAATTGGAGGGGGAGGTGAGATGAGCTACTTCGTGACCGGCGCGACCGGGTTCATCGGCCGCAACCTGGTCGAGCAACTGCTGGAGCGCGACGGGACGATCTACGTGCTCGTGCGCGAGGGCTCGCGCGGCCGGCTCGAGGAGCTCCGCAGCCGCTGGGGCGCCCCGGAGGACCGGATCGTCCCGGTGATCGGGGACCTTTCACAGGAGAAGCTCGGCTGCGCAGAGGTGATCGACGACCTGCGAGGCGACATCGACCACTTCTTCCATCTGGCGGCGATCTACGACATGACCGCCGACGCCGAGAGCCAGCGGGTCGCGAACGTCGAGGGGACGCGGGAGGCCGTGAGGCTCGCCGAGGCGCTCGATGCCAAGCGCTTCCACATGGTCAGCTCGATCGCCGCCGCCGGCCTCTACAAGGGCACCTTCACCGAGGACATGTTCGACGAGGCCGAGAAGGTCGACAACCATCCCTACTTCCAGACCAAGCACGAGTCCGAGGCCGTGGTTCGGGAGGAGAGCGAGGTGCCCTGGCGGGTCTACCGGCCCGGGATCGTCGTCGGCCACTCCGAGACGGGCGAGATGGACAAGATCGACGGGCCCTACTACTTCTTCAAGCTCCTCCAGCGCGCCCGTAACGCGGTGCCGCAGTGGTTCCCGGGCGTCGGGATCGAGGGACGAAAGATCAACATCGTCCCCGTCGACTTCGTCGCCAAGGCGATGGACCACATCGCCCACATCGACGGCTTCGACGGGCAGGCGTTCCACCTCACAGATCCGAATCCGCTCTCGGCCGGTCAGGTGATCAACACCTTCGCCAGGGCGGCGCACGCGCCGGAGGCGGCGATGCGGATCGACTCGAAGATGCTCGACTTCATCCCGAAGCAGGTCCGCTCGGGCCTGACGATGCTGCCGCCGGTGAAGCGGATCACCGACCAGGTGCTCGCCGACCTGGGCATCCCGCGCTCGGTGCTCGTCTACATCAACTATCCGACCGACTTCGACTCGACCAAGACGCAGACGGCTCTCGAGGGGACCGGGATCTCGGTCCCGCCGCTCCCAAGCTATGCGGACAAGCTCTGGGACTACTGGGAGCGCAACCTCGATCCGGACCTCTTCAAGGACCGCTCGCTCTCCGGCGCGATCGGCGGCAAGGTCGTGTTGATCACCGGCGCGTCATCGGGGATCGGCAAGGCCGCAGCGGTCAAGTGCGGTGCGGCCGGGGCGGAGGTCCTGTTGGTCGCGCGAACTCCAGAGAAGCTCGAGGAGACAAAGGCCGAGATCACCGAGGCCGGGGGCACGGCGCACATCCACCAGTGCGACCTCTCCGACATCGAGGACATCGAGCGGATGGCGAAGGAGGTGCTCGAGCAGCACGGGCGCGTCGATGTCCTGGTCAACAACGCCGGCCGCTCGATCCGGCGCTCGGTCGAGCTCTCCTACGAGCGCTTCCACGACTTCGAGCGGACCATGCAGCTCAACTACTTCGGCTCGCTGAAGCTGATCCTCAGCCTGCTCCCGACCATGCGCAAGCGGACCGAGGGCCGCAAGGGCGGCCACATCATCAACGTCAGCTCGATCGGCGTTCAGACCCACACCCCCCGCTTCTCGGCGTACGTGGCCTCGAAGGCCGCGCTCGACGCCTGGTCCCGTTGCGTCGCGTCCGAGGTGATCGACGACGGCGTCCACATCACCACCATCTACATGCCGCTGGTGCGGACGCCGATGATCGCGCCGACCAAGATGTACGACGCCTTCCCGACCATCACGCCGGACGAGGCCGCGGAGATGATCACGAGGGCGATGATCACCAAGCCGAAGAAGGTCGCCACCCGCCTCGGCAACTTCGGCGAGCTGCTCTACAACATCGCCCCGAAGGCCTCGGACGCGATCCTCAACACCGCCTACAAGCTGTTCCCCGACTCGAGCGCCGCGAAGGGGAAGGCGAAGGAGGACGGGAAGCCCGCCGAGAAGGAGCAGGAGCTCTCCACC
>JBKPTM010000371.1:0-2684 GCA_046765935.1 Actinomycetota bacterium
CAACCGCGGCACCAGCCGCCCCCGCGGCAGCTCCCGCCGCACCCGCGGCTCCGCCACCACCGCCGCCGCCCGCCGAGGCGCCACCGGCCGGGCCTCCGCCTCCGCCGCCGCCCGAGTCACCGGGGACGACCGAGGAGGAGCCGAAGTTGTTGTTCGAGCGATAGAGCGAACCATTGCCCGAATTGCCTTGGTTCTGGTTCTTCGGCGGGGCCGCGTCGTGGCGGCCAGCCTGGACCGGGATCTCGTATTGGTTGGCCTGCGGCGTGCCGGGGGAGGGATCGCCGGTCTGGGCCGCGGCCGCCGAGGGCAGCACGAAGAGCCCCGTCGCGGCGAGCGCGATGGCCAAGCGGAATCGAGCGGATGTGGTAGCGCGAATCACCTGTGACTACAACCCAGTAACCAGCCTAAGAGAGCGGGCCGCCGCCCGCGAGGAAGGCGACCACAAGGACGATGCTGAGGACGAAGCTCGTTCCCCCCACGGCGAACCGGGTGGACGCTTCGGGGTGGCTCCGCTGTGCGTCGATCAGGATCTTCAGCTCGTCGGCGATCAGCCGGAACGGGATCAGAAGCGTCCGGGCCAGGATCGCGAAGTCGCCGGCGAAGCTCTGGGTGCGCACGTAGCGGATGTCGAGAGCAAGCTTGCCGGGCAGGATCGTCTCGTAGTGCGCGAGCGGGTTATGGGTGTCGAGATCGTCCAGGAAGTGGACGAGCTGGGTGAGGCCCGTGAGTCCGGGGGCGACCTTGAGGATCTCGCGGTACTCCTTCTCATGGCGCGCCACGAACTCGGGGTCCTCCGGCCTTGGGCCGACGACCCGCATCTCGCCCTTGATCACGTTCCAGAACTGAGGGAGCTCATCCAGCCGGTAGCGCGCGAGGAAGCGGCCGACGGGAGTGAAGCGAGGATCGAACGAGGTCGAGAGGCCGGGACCCTTGGCCCCGCTCTTCATCGTCCGGAACTTGAGCATCTGGAAGGGGTGCCCGTTGAGGCCGATCCTGGTCGCGCGGTAGAAGACCGTGCCCGGCGAGTCGAGGAACACGACCGCGGCGAGCAGCAGGCCGACCGGCAACAGGACCGGCGAGAGCAGCAGCACGATGACGCAGTCGACCAGACGGCACAACGTCGCCACTTTGACCCTGCCGTTATCCGCGGGTATCTCCCGATTCACCTGGCTCCCCTAGCATTAAATTTTGGTCTGAGTCGATGCAGGCCCCCTAGCCCGCGGAGCGCAGACTAGCCGATCAGATTGGCCGCGAATAGGGGGAAAAATGCGGATTCTTGGCGAATTTCTACCCCTGTACGAATGTCCAAGGGCAGCGACGGGAGGGCCGTGTCCGACTGGCAGGTACCACTTTCAGCCGTACGCCTGACGGAGGCCGACATCGAGGCGGCGAACGAGGTCTACCGCTCTGGATGGCTCAGCATGGGCCCTCGGACCCAGGAGCTCGAGAGGGCCTTCGCTGAATACACGGGTGCTGGGCACTGTCTTGCGGTGAGCAGCTGCACCGCTGGGCTCCACCTCGCGATGTCGGGCGCCGGACTGGGGCCCGGGGACGAGGCGATCGTCCCATCGATCACCTTCGTCGCGAGCGCGAACGCCGTCGCCTACACCGGCGCGCGCCCCGTCTTCGCCGAGATCGCGGCGGTCGACCGGCCCTGGCTCTCGGCGGATGCCGCTGAGCGGGCGATCACCCCGAGGACGAAGGCGATCGTCGCGGTCTCCTATGGCGGCCATCCGGGTGAGATCGAGGAGCTCCGGCAGCTGGCAGCGGATCGCGGCCTGGCTCTGATCGAGGATGCCGCGCACGGCTCCGGGTCATGGCTCGGCGACCGCCACCTCGGGACGTTCGGCCTGGCGGGAGCGATCAGCTTCTCGGCCGGCAAGAACCTCGGCATCGGCGAGGGTGGCGTGCTGCTCACGGACGACGAGGAGCTCGCCGAGCGCGCCCAGCTGATGCGCTGGCATGGCGTCACCAGGTCGATCTGGGAGCGCCACCGGACGGGGACAGAGAGCTATGACGTCGCGGGGCTGGGCTTCAACTACCGGATCGACGACGCCCGGGCCGCCCTGGCCCGCTCGCGCCTGGGCCGGCTGGACGACGACAACCGTCGCCGGGCGGCCCTCGCGGCCGTCTACCGCGACGAGCTGGCGGACATAGACGGCATCTCCCCGCTGGCGGCGCCGCCCGACTCGGCTCGGGTCAGCAACAGCATGTTCGCCGTGGTCGTGGACGAGGGCGTCCACCGCGACGCCTTCCGCGACTCGCTGGCGCAGGCCGGGATCCAGACCTCGGTGCACTTCTCGCCCGTGCACCGCTTCGAGCTCTACGCGGACAGCGGCGCCGAGCTTCCGCTCACCGACGCGTTCGCGGCCCGCACCGTCTCGCTGCCGATGTTCGCCGAAATGGAAGAGGGCCAGCAGGCCCAGGTGATCGAGGCCGTGCGCGAGGCCCTCAGCTAGGCGAAGCGGCTAAGGCGCGGCCTGGTAGGCCGCAAAGGACGGCTTGTGCGAGCCGTCGTAGCGCACGAGCCCCCAGTCGGCGCTGCCCTCGGCCTCCGGCTCGTCGTCGAGGCGGTACCAGCCGAGTCCTCTCACGTAAGGCAGGCGGTTGACGACGTTGTATGCGGCGGTCACCCACTGCGCCTGCTCCTGATCCGACACGTAGAAGCCGAGGAAGAAGTGGGC
>JBKPTM010000372.1:0-3517 GCA_046765935.1 Actinomycetota bacterium
CCGTGTATCCGTCCATCGATCTCGGAATCCCCTTCGGGCCATCCTTCGTCCACTTCAACGCCAACGACGTGATCACGCCATTCATGGCCGGAACGCTCGCGCTGGGCCTGAATGAGGGCGCGTACATGTCGGAGATCGTGCGGTCCGGGGTCATCTCGGTGGACGAGGGTCAGTTCGATGCGGCCAAGGCCGTCGGGATGAGCCGGGGGCAGACGATGCGCCGGATCGTCCTCCCTCAGGCGATGAGGGTCGTCATCCCGCCCACTGGGAACGAGACGATCTCGATGCTGAAGAACAGCTCGCTGGTCTTCGTCACCGGAGGGGTGAACGATCTTCTAAACAGTGTGGTGCTGATCTACTCGGTGACCTTCCAGCAGATCCCCCTGCTGATCGTCGCGAGCATCTGGTATCTCGTGGCCACGACGGTGCTCTCGATCGGCCAGTACTACCTCGAGCGGCACTACGGCCGCGGAACGACCCGTCAGCAGGCGCCAACCTTGCTCCAGCAGATTCTCCGGGGCATTGGCGCCCGTCACGCAGAGGTGCCGCGGCCAGACGCTGGCGACGAGTCTCGGGACCTCCGGGGGGAACATCGTGGCTGAGCTGATGGTCAAAGCGCAGAATGTGCGCAAGCATTTCGGACTCCTGCAGGTTCTCAAGGGCATCAACCTCGAAGTAGCCCCTCGCGAGGTCGTCTGCCTGATCGGACCGTCGGGCTCGGGCAAGTCGACGTTCCTGCGCTGCGTCAACCACCTGGAGAAGATCGACGGCGGCCGGCTTTACGTCGACGGCGACCTAGTCGGTTATCGGCAGGAGAATGGCAAGGTCTACGAACTCCGGGAGAGCCAGATCGCTGACAAACGCGCCGAGATCGGCATGGTCTTCCAGCGCTTCAACCTCTTCCCGCACATGACCGCGCTCGGCAACGTGATCGAGGCGCCGATCCGCGTCAAGGGGCTCAGCAAGTCCGAAGCGATCTCGCAAGGGCGGGAGCTGCTGAGGCGGGTCGGCCTCGAGGACAAGATCGATGAGCATCCGGCGCGCCTCTCGGGCGGTCAGCAACAGCGAGTCGCAATCGCTCGAGCGCTGGCGATGGAGCCGAAGCTGATGCTCTTCGACGAGGTGACCAGCGCGCTTGACCCGGAGCTGGTCAAGGAGGTCCTCGACGTGATGCGCTCTCTCGCACGCGAGGGTATGACGATGATCGTCGTCACCCACGAGATGGTGTTTGCCGGCGATGTCGGTGATCGCGTCGTCTTCATGGACGACGGGGTGATCGTCGAGGAGGGAGCGGCGAAGGACGTTATCGAGAATCCGAAGGAGGAGCGCACGAAGCAGTTCCTCGGCCTCGTCCTGGAGCACTGAGCGTGCGCGCACGCGCGGCGCTCGCCTCGCTGGCGCTGCTCGGCATCGCCCTCCTCGCCGGCTGCGGCGGTGGAGGCGGCGGCGGTGGAAGTGGCGGTGGGAACGGCGACGATGGCCATCCTCAGGCCAACGATCCGTTCTACGGCGTGATCAGCGCGGAGCCTCTCCCCGGCGGCCCGCTGCTCGCTCGAATCGGCCGCGGTGGCGTGGGCACGCTGCGGATCAACCTCGCGTGGGGAATCGTCCAGCCCGGCCCGGACAAGCCATACAACTGGGCGCACTACGACCTCGTGATCGCGGGTGCGGCCATCAACGGGATCCGCGTGCTCGCAACCGTCTACGGCTCACCGGCCTGGGTCAAACCGACCGCCGAGGACCCTCCCCTCGGCTCAGCGCAGCCTGACTTCGATCGATTCGTGCGCGAAGCCGTCGAGCGCTATGGCGCGGGCGGCTCGTTCTGGAAGCAGCATCCGACTCTGCCCGAGATGCCGATCACCGATTGGCAGCTCTGGAACGAGCCCAACTCCCACCTCTTCTGGAAGCCCGCGCCGAACGCGAGTGACTACCTGGACCTACTCCGTGGGTTCGCGAGCAGCGTCCACTCCGCGGATCCCGGTGCCCGGGTGCTCCTCGGCGGCCTCTTCCCCACACCGCGCGGCGACATCACGATGGTCTCGTTCCTGACCGGGCTCTACCGGCTCGGCGGCGGGCAGTTCTTCGACGCCGCCGCCGTCCATCCGTACGCCGCCAACCCGCAACGCGCCATCGCTGCCATCGCTGAGCTCCGCTCCCTGATGAACCGATCCGGCGATCCTGACAAGCCGATCTGGATCACCGAGGTCGGCTGGGCATCCGCCGGCAGGCGGCCGGGCCTGATCGTCGGGCCCACCAGACAGGCCGACTACGTCAAGCAGACCTTCGACCTCGCCACCGCCGCCCGCGACCGCCTCCACATCGCCGGAGTCGTCTGGTACTCGCTCAGCGACACGCCCGGGCCGCTCTGGGTCGGGCACTGCGGTCTATTCACCGTGGACGGCACCCCGAAGCCGTCCTGGGACGCCTTCGCGCAGGCCGCCGGCGGAGCCGCCTAGAGCTCCTCGGCGATCCGAGGCGCCTCGCGGTTGAAGTACCAGGCGCCGAGCGCGCAGGTCGCTAGGAAGATCGCGATGGCGGGGAGCAGGTGGGTCCAGCCGCCGGCGGCGCTCGCCGCCCCCGGTGCGTCGGAGTCGATCACCCACTTGCGGGTCTGCTCGAACAGCGGCGTCAGCGGGTTGAGGAAAATCAGATCGCGGTAGCGGTCCGGGACGATCTCGATCGGGTAGATCACCGGCGTCGCGTAGAAGAGCGCCGACGCCACGACCGACCAGATGATCGCCGTGTCCCGGAAGCGGACGTAGAGCGACGAGAGCAGCGTCGACACCGATGTGGCGAAGACGAAGAGCACGACGATCACCACCGGGAAGAGGAACCAGGTCCACTGAGGTGTCACCCCGAACGCGACGATGAAGATCAGCACCACGACCAGGTTCGCCGCGAGGTTGAAGAGGCTCGTCACGACGACCGAGAGCGGGATCACCAACCTGGGGAACTGCGTCTTGCGAACGACGCTCTCCTGGTTCACGACCGACATCACCGCAATGGTCGTCGCCTCGGAGAAGAAGCCGAACAGCACCACGTTCATCAGCAGCAGGACGGGATAGTGCGGGACGCCTGAGCCGACCCGGACGATCTTCGTGAAGACGAAGAGCAGGACGGCGAAGAGCAGCAGCGGCCGGAGCAGCGACCAGACGTAGCCCAGGACGGTTCCGAAGTAGGTCTTCTTGAACTCGGTGACCGAGATCAGGTAGAGCAGCTCGCCGAACCGCTTCCAGCCACCGCCGAGGGCGGACGGCCCGTGCACCTCGCGCAGCTCGATCGATTCCGGCTGGGCGCTCACGCGTTCCTCTCCGGAGCGGGCGCTCGCTCCACCCCGAGCTCGACCTCGCCGGGCACGGAGACGATCGCCTGGCCGCCTGCGATCCCGAAGACCACGAAGTTGAGGAGCTTCATCGCCTGCTGGGCGGTCTCCTCGTCGTTCCGCAGGACCGCGACCCAGCAGACGATCGCGTAGCGGCCCGGCATCAGCGGGTTGTCGATCGTCGCGCTGATCCGG
>JBKPTM010000373.1:0-5139 GCA_046765935.1 Actinomycetota bacterium
CGCGAGGGTCTCCGCGGCGACCTGCGCGGTGTGCGCCATCTCCTTGGCGCTGGAATCGTTGGCCTTGTTCCTCTGATTGAAGAACGTCGGAATTGCAATAGCGGCCAGGATCCCGATGATCAGCATGACGACCAGGAGCTCAATGAGAGTGAAACCACTCTCGTCCCGGGCCATCCGCTCACGGAGCTTCAGAATCATGTTGGATTCTCCTTGTTGCTTTCTCCGTGCCAGAGCCCCGTGGCCGTCGAAGTCACGTGACCCCGGTGGCAGCCCGGCTTGCTCCTCGATTTCTCTAGGAGCCCCGCTGGCTTTGCGTCCCCACCTCGCGGCGGGTTTGCCTTTGTCACCGAAGGCCCTGGCTTTTCCTTTACCGGGGCTGCATCGGTCCGGGGGGGAATGCCTTTAGCAAGTCCCTGAAAAGTGCTTAGGGAAATGCCGTCGAACTTGCGTCCAATGGGCTTGACGCAAGCCGTGAGGGTTACCGGATCTTGTCGTAGAGGCTGAAGAGCGGCAGGTACATCGCGATGACGATGAACCCGACCATGGCGCCGACGATCGCGATCATCGCCGGCTCGATCAGCGAGGTCAATGCCTTCACCTTTGCGTCGACCTCCGCCTCGTAGAAGTCAGCGACCTTGGTCAGCATCTGCTCGAGCTGACCGCTGTCCTCACCTACCGAGACCATGTGCCCCACCATCGGTGGGAAGACGTCGGCCTCCTCGATCGGGTGCGCGAGAGTTCCACCGCTCTGCACCGACCCGTAAACCTCATTCATCGCCTGCTCGACCTGAAAGTTGCCGGCGGTCTGTCCAGTGAGCTGGATCGACTCCAGCAGCGGGACACCCGAGGCCACGGCCCCGGAGAAGGTCCGCGACCAGCGGGCGACCGCGGCCTTGCGAACGATGTCGCCGATGTGGACGGGCAGGCGAAGTTTGATTCGATCCCACCAGGCACGGCCGCCGTCCGTCTTCTTCCACTGGAAGAAGCCCACGAGCGCCGCGATCGTGCCGGGGAACCAGATGAACCAGTACCCCTTGAGGAAGTTCGAGATGCCGATCATGAACTGCGTCAGGGTCGGCAACTGAGCCGATTCACCAGGCTGATCGGCGACGGCCTCCTTGAAGGCGGAGGCGAAGATCGGAACGATGAAGATGACCACCGCGAGCATGATCACCACCGCCGCGGCGAAGACGAAGGCCGGGTACATCACCGCCGAACGGATCTCTCGTCGCAGGGCGTCCAACTTCTCGAGCTGAAAGGCGACCCGCTCCAGCGCATCGTCGAGCCGCCCGGAGCTCTCCCCCGAGCGGACCATGGCGCGGAAGAGGTTGTCGAAGATGTGAGGCCTCCGGGCCATTGCGTCCGCGAGCGAGCTCCCCGCCTCGACGTCGGAGCGGACCCCGGCGATCGCATCCTTCAGCCTCTCGTCCTCGGTCTGGTCCTCCAGCGTGTACAGGGACCGGAGCATCGGCATGCCGGATGCGATCAGGGTGGCGAACTGCCGGGCGAAGACGGCCAGGTCGCGCGTCTTGATTCCGCGGAAGCGATCGAAAACGCTCTCGAGCTTGAACGCCTCGTTGTTCTCAGTGACATCGAGGACGATCAGCCCTCGCTCACGCAGCTGCTCAGTGACTTGCGCCTTGGTCTCGGCCTCGACCTCGCCCCTCGAGGGAACGCCGGCCACATCTACGGCACGGAAGGCATAGCTGCTCATCTCATGCTCCGTTCGTCATCGCGGCCGGTACGCCCGCCGCCTGCGGCGCCGCCCCGAGCAGTCGCTTGAGCTCCTCGGGCACCGAGGCCCGCTGCTCGGCGAGCTGACGTGAGACGCGGCCGAGCCGCACGAGCTGCGCCAGGTGAGCGTCCATCGTCTGCATGCCGATCGAGCCCGACGTCTGGATCGCCGAGTAGATCTGGTGCGTCTTGCCCTCGCGGATCAGGTTCCTGACGGCCGGCGTCGGGATCAGCACCTCGGTGGCGACCACACGACCGGCGCCGTCCACCGTCGGGAGCAGCTGCTGCGTGACGATCCCCTGCAGACCGACTGAGAGCTGCATGCGGACCTGAGCCTGCTGCTCGGCCGGGAAGATGTCGATGATCCGGTCGACCGTCTGGGCGGTCGACTGCGTGTGCAGTGTGGCGAAGACGAGGTGGCCGGTCTCGGCTGCGGTCAGGGCGGTCGACATGGTCTCGAGGTCCCGCATCTCGCCGACGAGGATCACGTCAGGGTCCTCGCGGAGCGCCGCCTTGAGTGCGGTCGAGAAGTCCTCGGCGTCGGCCCCGATCTCGCGCTGGTTGACGATGCAGCGCTTGTGCTGATGGAGGAACTCGATCGGGTCCTCGATCGTGAGCATGTGCTCCTCGCGCTCCTCGTTGATGATGTCGAGCATCGCCGCCAGCGAGGTCGACTTGCCGGAGCCGGTGGGCCCGGTCACGAGGACCAAGCCACGAGGCTTCCGCGTCAGGTCCTCGAGGACGCGCGGCAGGCCGAGCTCGTCGAGCTTGGGGATCTGGTGCGGGATGCGGCGGAACGCGGCACTGATCGAACCGCGCTGGAAGAAGCAGTTGACGCGGAAGCGGGCGACGCCCGGCACCGCGTAGGCAAGGTCGAGCTGCTTACGGGACTCGAAGCGCTTGCGCTGTTCGTCGTTCAACAGGCTGTAGACCGTGTCTCGCGTCTGCTGCGGGCTCAGCCGCTCGTATTCCTCGAGCGGGACGATCCGCCCGCGCACTCGGATGGCCGGCCGGAAGCCGGGGCTGAGGTGGACGTCCGAGGCGCGCTCCTCGGCCATCTTGGTGAGGACCTCGGCGAAGTCGAAGTCCCGGGTGGGCTGTTTGACCGTCTCGGCGGCTTCCATGGCTGCTTGAGTGATCGTCCGCGGGGGCTCTGCCCTTAACACCCAAAATTGGGTTACAAGGATCTAGGAGGCGACCCGGGCGACCTCTTCGACACTCGTTAGACCCGCCCGTACCTTCTCGAGACCGGACTGACGCAAGGTCAGCATGCCCTCCTGGATGGCGACGCTTGCGATCTCGGGCTCAGGCGACATGCTCACGATCATCTCCTTGATCCGCTCCGTCAGCACCATCACGGAATAGATCCCCATTCGCCCGCGATAGCCGCTTCCGTGGCAGCGCGGGCACCCAAGCGGCTCGTATGCCTCGAGGTCTGTGCCAACCCTGAACCCGGACTCCGTCAGCGACGCCTGGGGAATGACGACGCGCTTCTTGCAGTGAGTGCAGAGCACACGCGCCAGGCGCTGGGCCACGACGCACTCCACGGCGGAGGACGTGAGGAAGGACTCGATCCCCATCTCCTGCAGGCGCGTGATCGCCCCCGGCGCGTCGTTGGTATGCAGCGTCGTCAACACCATGTGGCCAGTGAGGGCGGCCTCGATCGAGATCCTGGCGGTCTCGCTGTCGCGGATCTCGCCGACCATGATCACGTCGGGGTCAGCGCGCAGAACGGATCGCAGCCCGGTGGCGAACGTGAGGCCCGCCTTGCGGTGGACACCGATCTGGTTCACGCCCGGCAGCCGATACTCGACCGGGTCCTCGATCGTCACGATGTGCTTGTCGACCTCATTCAGTTCCTGCAGGGCGGCGTACAGAGTCGTCGACTTACCAGCGCCGGTCGGCCCCGTGACGAGCACGGCCCCGTAGGGCTTTCGGAACGAAACCTCGAAGCGCGATCGCTGGTCTCCGATCATCCCGAGGTCGTCGAGCGTTCGCAGCGCATCGGCCTCGTCCAAGATGCGGATCGAGGCGCCCTCGCCGGTCTGGGTCGGAAGAGTCGTGACGCGCAGGTCGATGCGCCGATCATCGATCCGGACCCCGACGCGGCCGTCCTGGGGCAGGCGCTTCTCGGCGATGTCGAGCTCGCTCATGATCTTGATGCGCGAGATCACGCCGGCGACCATCCGCTTGGGCACTCGGGCGCTCTCCTGGAGCACGCCGTCGATCCGGAATCGGATCCGCATGTCCCCGTCCTCCGGCTCGAAGTGGATGTCGGACGCCCCCTCTGCGACCGCCTGCCCGAGGATGCTGTTGACCAGCTTGATGACGGGCCCGTCCTGAGCACCCGCGCGGAGGTCGGTGAGCTCGGCCGGTGTCTCTTCGTCCTCGTGCTCCTCGATCCCCTCGTCGATCGCGTCGGAGATCGTGCTCTGCATCGTGCCGATCTTCGTGATCAGCCCCTCGATGTCGGTGGCTGGGGCCACTGCCACGGCGCAGCTCAGGCCGGTCCCCATCTGCACGTCGTCGAGGGCGAGCAGATTGGTCGGATCCGCCATCGCCAGGAGCAGCGTGCTCTCGTCGACAAAAGCGACCGGCAGCACCTGATGCCGGCGAGCCGACGCGGCCGAGATCAGGTTGGCCGCGCCCATGTCGACGTTGAAGAGCGACAGGTCCACGTAGTCGAGCCCGTAGCGCTCGGCGGTCGCGCGCGAGAGCTGCTCGGCGTCGATCGTGCCCTGATCGACGAGGATCTCCTCGGGACGGCGACCGGCGGTTCGCGAAGTGGCGATCGCCTGCTCGACCTGCTCGCGGGTCGCGTAGCCAAGCTCGACGATGGCGTCGGTGAGGAAGCCGCCGGTGTGTCCGCGGCTCCTCGGCGGGATCAGGCCAGTGGTTGCGCTGGCCTCGCCGTCAGCGCTCGGGGCCGCTGCCTGCGCAGCGGCCGCCCCTGACCCATCGCCGGGGCCGGGAACCGGGCGAAGATAGTCAGGCAGCTCCCGCACGGGGGTACCACCTCACCTGGGGCTGTAGGGCAGGTTGTCCTTGCCGGCGTAGACGGCGTCGTGGACGGCCTGCACTACCCCCTGCGCGTTGCGGAACCCGTATGCGACCTGTGCCTCCGGGGCGGACCCGCTCAGCCTCTTGGGGCGGACGACGACCAGTGCGGGAGCCTGCGAGACCCCGACTCCCTGGGTGATCCGCGAATAACGGGCGACCTTGTTCGCCTTCGTGACGAAAACCGTCGTCCCCGGGCCGCTAAGCAGCCGCACCGAGCCCCGCACGAGGCGGTCGTCGACCCCGCCTTGGCGGGCGATCAGCAGGACCACGGTGTCCCCCCGTTTCCAGGCGTCGACCACCGGCGCCGGCAGACCGGGACCCGGGACCAGCGCCTCGGGGCTGACC
>JBKPTM010000374.1:0-3896 GCA_046765935.1 Actinomycetota bacterium
GGGTCCGCAGGCGACCGGCGAGCTCGAGTGGCGGCGCGCCGACCTCGCCTCACTCGACCAGGTGCGCGACCTCGCGGACTCGCTCAGCAACGAGGAGCGGATCGACGCGCTCGTCAACAACGCCGGGATCGGGACGGCGAGACCACGGGAGGAGAGCGAGGACGGCTACGAGCTCACTTTCCAGGTGAACTACCTCGCACCGTTCCTGCTCACCAGGCGGCTTCTGCCGCTGATCGAGCGCTCCGCGCCCGCGCGAATCGTCAACGTGAGCTCGGCCGGGCAGGCGCCGATCGACTTCGACGACGTGATGCTCGAGCGCCACTACTCGGGCGTCCAGGCCTACTGCCAGAGCAAGCTCGCCCTGGTCATGTTCACCTTCGACCTCGCGGAGGAGCTCGAGGGCACCGGCGTCACCGCGAACTGCCTGCATCCCGGAACCTACATGCCGACCAACATGGTCAACCAGGCCGGGATCGAGCCCGTGACACCACTCGAGGACGGTGTCGCCGCGACCATGCGACTGATCACCTCGCCGGAGGTGGAGGGCGTGAACGGGCACTACTTCGACGGCACCAGCGAGTCGGCGCCGCACCCGCAGGCCGAGGATCCCGAGGCGCGCCGTCACCTCCGCGAGCTCTCGGCGGAGCTCACCGGGATCCAGGCCGCGGCCTAACCGTGGCTCTGGGCGACAAGTTCCGCCAGCTCTTCGGCGTCGGCGAGGAGTCGCTGCACCCCGACGGACTCGCCGAGCTGAAGGTCGGCGACGCGAGCTACGACGATTGGGACGTCGTCCGCGACTTCGGCGAGCTCGAGACGGCCCGCGCCTGGCGCCAGCAGGTCACCGACGCGGGCATCGATGCGGTGATCACCTCGGACCACCCGCTCGACGAGTACGGACGCGGCGACATCGCGCTGCGGGTACCGCCGGGCAAGTGGTCCGAGGCGAATGAGCTTTTGGACGAACCCGTCTAGGCACTCTCCGGGGTCCATCCCCCGTAGAGCCGATCCCCGACCACCAGGTTGAACCGCTCGAGCAGCTCGGGAACGCTCTCGAGCTTGAAGTGGTGGCCGTAGCGCTCGCCGAGCGCCGTCAGCTCGTCCGGATCGGCGTTGAGCGCGCCGCCCATGGCGTCCAGCTCGGCGAAGAACTTCTCGAAGCCCGCCGGCGCGATGATCTCCAGGATCCGACAGGGCTCATCGCCCGCGTTCCAGAAGGTGTGCCACTGGTTCCGCGGCTTGAAGACGAGGTCGCCTGGTCCGGCCTCGACGACCTCCTCGCCGAGCAGGGCACCCATCCTCCCCTGGAGGACATAGCTGTACTCGTCCTCGCGAGTGTGGATGTGCAGCGGCGCCGCCAGCGCACGCGGCGACATCGGATGCTCGACCAGCGAAAAGCCCTGGTCCGTCTCGTCCCCATCGATCATGAACCGGACGCCGATGCTTCCCAGGAACCCCTCCTTCGCGTCCTGCGGGCCAATCAACTTGGGCTTGGTCCCCTGTGCCGTTGCTACCTCCATGTTTCCTTCTCCTTTTGGTTGAACACTGCTGTTGCGCGAATTCATACACAAGTCCGGGCGATCTGTCAAGATTCATTGAACAGTTATGTCCGACAAAAACCACAAGCGCCCTTACCGCAAGAAGCGACGCGCAGAGCTCGAGGCCGAGACCAGGCGTCGGATCACCGAGAGCGCCGTCGAACTGCACGGCACGGTCGGTCCCGCCCATACCTCGATGAGCGCCGTGGCGGATCGCGCCGGCGTGCGGCGCTCGACCCTCTACCGCCACTTCCCCGACGAGGCCTCGCTCTTTGAGGCGTGCAGCTCTCACTGGAGCGCCGCGAACCCACCGCCGGACATTGCAGCCTGGGCCGAGATCCAGGATCCCGATCAGCGACTGCGATCCGCCCTGAGGGAGCTCTATGGCTTCTTCCGGCGGACCGAGTCGATGATGGCGAACCTGCTCCGTGACGAGGCGACGGACGAGATCGTCCGGCGACACTTCGCCGTCTTCCACGCCTACATGGACGCCGCCCGCGACGTGCTGATGGCGGGCCGGCGCGACCGCGGACAGGCTCGCGGGCGGGTCCGAGCCGCGATCGGACACTCCCTCGCCTTCACCACCTGGCGATCGCTTGTCCGCGAGCAGGGGCTCGGGAACGCCCAGGCGGTGGAACTGATGTGCTCCCTCGTCAGGGACGCGGCGGCGCGCAGAGCCGCGGCGGCCGCCTAGACCAGGTTCTTGTCGAGCTCGGGGTCGGCGTAGCAGACGACCGTGTGGGCCCGGCGATCGGGCCAGCCGCGCCGCTCCCGCTCGAAGAGGATGCCCCAGAAGCCGAGCAGGAACGGCAGCCCGGAGATCCCCAGCCAGATGGTGCGACGCAGGGCCTGGCCGGGTCGAACCGGCTTCGCATCCGCGGAGAGCATCCGGATGGCGACGAAGGACATGCCAGGCGTCCGTCCCGCGCCCGACCAGAAGACGACGAGATAGACCACCGCGATCAGGATCCAGGTGAAGGCCCCGATCGCCAGGACGACCGTGCCGGCGTGCTGATCGCCCTGGGCGAAGGCGTTGATCAGCGCCGCAATCGCCGCAGTGATCAGCAGCAGCGAGCCGTAGACCACGCCCGCGTCGATGGCGAGCGCAAGCAGCCTGCTGAAGGCACCGGCGTAGATCGGCCGCCGCTCGCGCTGCGGTCGCCGGAGGATGCCGCGGGCGACTCGCTCCAGTGCCATGTCGATCCGCCGCGCCGCGCTGCGTACTCCCCGCCGCAGGTCCTCCACCAGCCCGATTCCCTGACGGGCGATCGCCGCCCGGACCTCGGGGGCCTCGGCTACGCGCTCGACCAGCCCCTGGGCCTCGTCGCTCTCCAGGACCTTCTGCCAAACCCGCTTGGTCGTCTGGCTGTCGAGCACGCGCTCCGTCGCCCGCGCCGCGGCCTCGCTGTCGAGGACCCGGTCCACGCCGCGATCGACCACCCGGTCGATTCCCAGCCGTCTGGCGACGCCGCGGGCGCCACGCCAACCCGCGCGCGCTGTCGACTCCACCACGGAGCCGACGGTGCCGTTGGGACTGGGCGGGGGCGAGTCCTTCCGCTCCGCTCGCTCCGTCTCGGAGCGACCTATCGGAGTGCGTTCTTGGTCCACTCCTCCTCTGCCGGGGAGGCTAGAGGGATAGAGTCATCCCGCCTGCGAGGCACGTCTCAGGGATGAGCAACGAAGCCGGAAATATCGAGAGGCCACCGCAGCCGCCCAGGGCGCTGGCCGGTCGCGCGCGGTTTCTCGGCGAACCCGCGCCCGATCACAAGCTGCCCGACGGGCCGATGGACCCCGCGGATGCCCGCCTGCTGATCGAGGAGGAGCTCTTCCTCGACGGCGATCCCGAGAAGAACCTGGCGACCTTCGTCACGACCTGGATGGGCCCGGACGTCACGGAGCTGATCGGGCAGAACCTCTACCGCAACTTCATCGACCACGCCGAGTATCCGCAGACGGCCGAGATCGAGCAGCGCTGCATCCGGATGCTGGCCGAGCTGTTCCACGCCCCCGGGGAGACCATGGGCGCCCGGACACAGGGCTCTTCCGAGGCGATCATGCTCGGCGCGCTGGCGATGAAGTGGAAGTGGCGAGCGCGACAGGAGGCCGCCAAGAAGGACACGGACAAGCCCAACCTGATCTTCGGCGGCGACGTGCACGTGGTCTGGGAGAAATTCTGCCGCTACTTCGACGTCGAGCCGCGCATCGTCCCCCTGCAGGAGGACAAGCTGGTGATCGGGCCGGAGGACGTCGAGCCGCACGTCGACGAGAACACGATCGGCGTGGCAGCCGTTCTGGGGACGACGTTCACGGGGCACTCCGATGACATCGCGGGGATCAATGACCTCCTCGTCAAGGTCAAGG
>JBKPTM010000375.1:0-3376 GCA_046765935.1 Actinomycetota bacterium
CTCCCGCATTCGCCTGTTTCTGGAGGAACGGGAAGCCCTCGAAGCCGCCGGGCTGTCGGAGTAGCGCAGCCAATCCGTCTCACAGACATCAGGGGCAAGGACGACTTTCAAGCAAGTGCTGCCGGCTACGGCGATTTACCTCGAGCTCGATCCTGAAGAGGCCTCGACGATTGAAGGGGCGGCGGCCGCGGTAGTCATCCCCGCGAGCATGCGGTCATCTCGGTCGACACAGCGCCGACGGTGATGCGCAGTCCGGAATTGGCCTTGCTCGTCTTCGCCCACGAGCCGCATTGCTCTTCAGATTGCCAACGATCTTTGGTCGGAGATTCGCCTAAGCGCTGGTCTCGAAATAACCGTGGCATCGCGAAAGGCACTCCGTTCATAGCTTTGGCATCGTCCATCGCTCCGCTGGGGGGTGGGGGGCATCGCGGCTGAAGTCCCGCTCCGCGGCGTCCCACACATGACGCCCTTCGCCGATGTCCCTCAGCTTCTTCACCTTCCGCCGACCTCGCTTAAGCGCGCGTCGGACAAGTACTTCGACGCGCAGTGGCGTATGCCCATTGCGGCGGCCGCCGCTCAACTCGATGGTGTGATCACCATACGCGCTGTCATGGAGCAGCTCCCGGGGCTAGACCGCAGTGTGGGCTTGCGGGCCTTGGATCGCCTAGTGGAGTTAGGGGTCCTACGAGAGCTTCCGCGCGCACAAGACGCGGCCAAGAACGAGAACCGCGAATTCGTCGTCAACGAGGACCATGTCCTCTGGAAGGTTTTCGCCATGATCGCTTCCTTCGAGGGCATCGAACCTCAACAGGCATAACCGTCCACCTCCAGGCAGCTGTTGCCCAAGCAGTTGCCCACAGACCCCGAACGGCACCCACCGGGGTGCCGCCTTCCGCATTCCTCTGCGATGGCGAGGGCCAGAATCGAACTGGCGACACCACGATTTTCAGTCGTGTGCTCTACCAACTGAGCTACCTCGCCGGGAGGCGCAAAGGCTAGCGTCCACCCCGTGATCAGGAGCATCGTCGCGGTCGGCGCAGCGGTCCTCGTCGCCGCCTGCGTCTCGGGTGCAACCGAGCAGCCTCCCGAGCCGATCGTGACAGCTCTGCCGGGACCGCACTTCGGCTTCGTCACTACCGGGCCGTTCTCTAGGAAGAGCGTCGAGCGGCGTGTCCGCCCGCTCGGCCCCGGTGCGCCAAGGTGGGCGAGGCGCCTGTATCAGCGGTCCGTCCGCGTGCTCATCGACCTCACCGATCCCCGGACCGGAGCGATGATCGCCGGGGAGCGCGAGGGCTGGGACTACGTTTGGCCGCGCGATGCTTCGGCAGGGGCGATCGCGCTCCAGGCGGCGGGGCTCGGGCCCGAGGCGGCACGAGTCGTCTCGTTTCTCTCCGACATCGACACCGAAGGAGCGGCGCGGTTCTATCCGGATGGCTCGCGGGTCCCGGGCCGGCCGGCGGCGGGCGATGCGGCTGGCTGGATTGCCGCCGCCGAGCAAGCCGTTGGGAGCGGAGACGGTCCACTCGAATGGCGGGATCGCCAGGACTACGGCGAGAACGTCACCGGCGACCTGCTCGGCAACGCCATCGCCGCGGGCGTCCCGGCGCCGGAGATCGCGAGCCGCTTTGAGACCCCGCGCGGCCTGGTCCGCGAGGAGGGCAGTGACGAGTTGGATTCCTCAGCCGCCTGGGGAATCACCCTCTTTCCCCAGCCGGGTTTGAACGCGGAGGCCCGCCGCACGCTCCTCGAGCTCACCCGCGAATCAACCCCCCACGGCATACCACCCATCGAGGGTTGGACACCGGGCGAGGTCTGGAGCGCACCAACCGCCTGGTCGGCCTGGTCCCTCGTCGAGCTGGGAGAGAGACGCGCGGCGGACCGACTGCTCGCTGAGCTCCACCGCTCGGAGACCTCCTTCGGCACGCTCCCCGAGCGCCTCGACGCCGCCACGGGCACCCCAACCTCCACCACGCCCCTCGCGTGGTCCCACGCCTTCGCGATCCTGGCTCTGCGCGCTCGCTACGGCTGACGTCCCGCGGCCTCGAGGGCCGCGTCCACGGCGTTCTCGGCGCTCTGGGTCTCGACGATCCCGACGTCGGTTCCCGCCCGGTTCTGCAGCTGCCAGCTCTGCAGAGCGATCACGGGGCGGCCGAGGCGACGTGCGAAGGCAATCTCCGAGAGCGTGCCCCACTCGCCGCCTATCGCGATCACGGCGTCACCCGAGGCCACGACTGCGAGGTTTCGGGCGTGTCCGATCCCGGTCGCGATCGCGTACGTGACGTGGGGATTCGCATCCCCCGGTGAGGTCGTGGGGAGGACGCCGATCACGGTGCCGCCGGCCTCAGCCGCCCCGCGCGAGGCCGCCTCCATCACGCCGCTGCGGCCGCCGCAGACCAGGACGGCCTCCGCCTCGGCGATTCCACGCCCCACCTCCTCCGCCTGCTGCAGCAGCTCGTCGGATCCCTCACTTCCTCCGATGACCGAGATCTGCCTGGCTCGCGCCACGGCCTGAGTCTGGCAGCAGCGGCTGTCGATCTGGCGGGCGGTGGTTCGTCGTCTTTATGAAGGCAACGAAAGGAGGACGACATGGAACAGAGCAAGAGAATCGCCGTCATCGGGGCAACCGGGCGGCTCGGCAGCCACGTCGTCGACGTGATTGGCGAGCGGGGACATCAGGCCGTTCCCGCGTCCCCCTCCAGCGGCGTGGACGTGGTCACGGGGGATGGGCTCGCGGAGGCACTGGAGCGAGCCGACACCGTCATCGACGTCAGCACGCCGCCTACGCCGGAGCAGGCCGCCGCAACGGAGTTCTTCGAGAGCTCGGCCGGCAACCTCCACAGGGTCGGAACCGACGCCGGCGTCAATAGGCTTGTCGTCGTCTCAATCGTCGGGGCCGACAGATTCACCGGCGGTACATACGCCGGCTACTACGTGGCGAAGGTCGCCCAAGAACGGGCGGCGCTTTCGGGCCCGATCCCCGTGAGCATCCTCCGGGCGACCCAGTTCCACGAGTTTGTCGGGCAGCTGCTCGACTGGAGCCGCCAGGGCGACGTCAGCTACGTCCCCGACTGGAAGACCCAGCTAGTCGCCGCGAGGTCCGTCGCCGAGGCTCTCGTCGATCTCGCGGTGGATCCGGGCTCGAACGGCTCGACGCCCGAGCCTTTCCCGGAGATCGCGGGACCGCGCGTGGAGAGCTTGGTCGAGGTGGCTCGGCTGCTGGCCGAGCGGCGCGGCGAGCCTGCCCGGGTCGAGGTCGGAAGCGAGCAGGACGAGCCGGATCACGAGCTCTTCGAAGGCGGCGGGCTGCTGCCCGGTCCTGAGGCGACGCTCGCCGGGCCGACCTACGAGGAGTGGCTCCAGCAACAGTCGTGAGCGG
>JBKPTM010000376.1:0-4074 GCA_046765935.1 Actinomycetota bacterium
TCGCCGTCGCCGACCTGGGCCTGGCCGCAGCGGGCCGGAACGAGATCCGGCTGGCCGAGCACGAGATGCCGGGCCTGATGGCGACTCGCGCGGAGTTCGCGGAGTCGAAGCCGCTGAAGGGCGCCCGGATCACCGGCTCGCTCCACATGACGGTGCAGACCGCGGTGCTGATCGAGACGCTGGCCGCCCTCGGCGCCGAGGTCCGCTGGGCGAGCTGCAACATCTTCTCGACTCAGGACCATGCGGCCGCGGCCGTCGCCGTCGGCCCCGACGGCACTCCCGATGACCCGAAGGGCATCCCGGTCTTCGCCTGGAAGGGCGAGACGCTCGAGGAGTACTGGTGGTGCGCGCTCCAGGCCCTGACCTGGCCAGAGCCCGGCCCGAACGGCGAGACCGGCGCGAACATGCTGCTCGACGACGGCGGCGACGCGACGCTGCTCGTCCACAAGGGGGCCGAGTACGAGACCGCCGGCGCGGTCCCGAGCGACGAGACGGCCGGCTCCGAGGAGGAGAAGGTGATCCTCGAGCTGCTGCGGAAGAGCCTCAGCGAGGATCCCCAGCGCTTCACCAAGATGGCCGAGGGGATCAAGGGCGTCACCGAGGAGACCACCACCGGCGTGATCCGCCTCTATGAGCGCCAGGCGAACGGAACGCTGCTCTTCCCGGCGATCAACGTCAACGACTCGGTCACCAAGTCCAAGTTCGACAACATCTACGGCTGCCGCCACTCCCTGATCGACGGCATCAACCGCGCCACCGACGTGATGATCGGCGGCAAGACCGCGGTGATCTGCGGCTTCGGCGACGTCGGCAAGGGATGTGCCGAGTCACTGCGGGGCCAGGGCGCTCGCGTGATCGTCACCGAGATCGACCCGATCTGCGCCCTCCAGGCAGCGATGCAGGGTTACGAGGTCCGCAAGCTCGAGTCGGTGATCAAGGACGCCGACATCTTCATCACCGCGACCGGCAACCGCGACGTGATCACGGTCGACCACATGGCCGCGATGAAGCACCAGGCGATCGTCGGCAACATCGGCCACTTCGACGACGAGATCCAGATGGCAGCGCTCGAGAAGTTCGACGGCATCGAGAGGATCAACATCAAGCCGCAGGTCGACGAGTGGCGCTTCCCCGACGGCCACTCGATCATCGTCCTCTCGGAGGGCCGCCTGCTGAACCTCGGCAACGCCACCGGCCACCCGAGCTTCGTGATGTCGAACTCGTTCACCAACCAGGTGATCGCCCAGATCGAGCTGTTCGGCAAGGCGGACGCCTACGGCAAGGAGGTCCACGTGCTGCCAAAGCACCTGGACGAGAAGGTCGCCCGCCTGCACCTGGATGCGCTCGGCGTCGAGCTCACGGAGCTCGAGCCCGAGCAGGCCGCCTACATCGGCGTCCCTCTCGAGGGTCCGTACAAGAGCGATCACTACCGGTACTAGCGGCCACCAGGCCGGTCCACTTTGAGCGAGGGGCGAAGCCCCAAGCGCTGACACGGCACAGCGGACGCTCAATGCCTCGGACAGCATCTACTCGCAGGCGGGTGGCTCCAGGGCAGAGGTCACCCTCTCCGGCAGCGCGAGCTCGGGATACGTCGGCCGGATCGTGGTCGGCGTGAATCCGAAGAGGACCCCCTCCGCGGTCTGATCCTCACGCGGAGCGGCCCCTAGATCCGTCCACGGCTCGATTTGAACGCCTGTCCGTCGGGCATGATGCCGGGCGGGATGAAGGCCAGGGTCCGGATCGGACTGATCATGTGCTGTGCGCTCGCGGTGCTGCTCGCCCCGTCGCGGGCGGCCGGCCTGGGACTGCAGTCGGTCGGACCGAGCTTCGACCAGCCGGTCTTCGCGACCTCGCCGCCGGGTGACCCGCGGCTGTTCGTAGTCGAGCGCGACGGCCACGTTCAGGTCCTTCACGACGGGACCGTCAGTCAGTTCCTCGACATCCACACCCTCGTCGACGGCACCAACGGTGAGCGCGGGTTGCTCTCGATGGCATTCGATCCCAACTACGGGAGCAACGGCCTCTTCTACGTCTTCTACACCGACAGCGGGGCGGCCGGCGGCAGTCCGGGCGACATCCACATCGACGAGTACCACGTGAGCGCGGACCCGAACGCGGCCGATCCGTCCAGCCGCAGGACCGTCTGGACCTTCAGCCATGGAGCGATCTACCACAACGGAGGCCAGCTCCAGTTCGGGCCAGACGGGCTGCTCTACATCTCCGCCGGGGACAACACCGTTGCTGAGAACGCCCAGTCGCTCGGCAATCCCTACGGCAAGATCCTTCGGATCGACCCGCACGGCGCGGGGCCAGGCGCTCACGGGGTGCCGGCGACGAATCCCTTCGTCGGGTCGGCCGGCACGCCGGAGATCTGGAGCCTCGGTCTCCGCAACCCGTTCCGGTTCTCCTTCGACGAGCTCACGGGAGACCTCGTGATAGGTGACGTCGGCGAGAACACCTTCGAGGAGGTCGACTTCGCGCCGACCTCCTCGGGTGCGGGACGAGCGACCAACTTCGGATGGCCCACGTGCGAGGGGTTCAACCAGCGGGGGTCCGTAACGAGCCCATGCAACGCGTCCGGCGCCACGCTCCCGGTCCTTGCCTACCCACACGACGATCCCGGCGGGGACGTCGCAACCGGCTGCGCGATCATCGGGGGCTACGTCTATCGAGGTAGCCAGGCGCCCGAGATCTCGGGTCGTTACCTCTACGCGGACCTCTGCACGGCCGAGTTGCGCTCGATGCAACCGGGACTCCCGCTGGCCACCGGCGATCGGGCCGAGAGCGCGCCGGGTGCGCTGGACAGCGCGCGGTCGTTCGGCGAGGACTCCGCCTGCAATCTCTACGTGATGAACGCCGACACGCTATTCCGCATCACCGGATCGGCGCAATCGGCGACTCCGGCCTGCCAGATGGCTCCGCCCAAGAAGTGCAGCTGCCCGACCGGCAAGAAGGTAAAGAAGGGAAGGAAGTGCAAGAAGCGCAAGCACAAGAAGCACGCGGCGGAGTCGAAGAAGAAGCACAAGCACAAGAAGTGCAAGAAGAAGAAGGGCAAGAAGAAGCGGGGACGGCGCTAGCGAGCGCCTGGAGATTGCCCACGGTCCGGCCCGGGTAGGGTCCGGCTTCGTATGAGGGCGATGATCCTGGCGGCCGGGCTGGGCACGCGGCTCCGGCCGCTCACCTACGTGATGCCGAAGCCCGTGGCGCCGGTGCTCAACAGGCCGATCGTCGCCTGGATCGCCGAGCTCCTCTCAAAGCACGGCTTCGAGGACGTCGTCACCAACCTCTCCTACCTACCGGAGCAGATCAGGGATGTGCTCGGAGACGGCTCGGACTTCGGCCTCGCGATCACATACAGCGAGGAGCCCGAGCCCCTCGGCACGGCGGGCGGGGTCGGCAAGGTGAGGGACTTCCTCGCGGAGACCGATTCCTTCGTGATCATCTCCGGCGACGCGCTCACGGACATCGACCTGGGCGCGATGCGGGCCGCCCACGAGCAGAACGTCGAGCGTGGGGCGATCGCGACGCTCGCGACGACGCGGGTTGACGGCACGACGCAGTTCGGCGTCGCGATCACGGATGAGGAGGGCCGGATCCAGGGCTTTCAGGAGAAGCCCGAGCCGGCCGAGGCGCTCTCCGACCTCGCCAACTGCGGCATCTACATGTTCCGCCGGGAGATCTTCGACCACTTCCCACCGGCCGACCACAAGAGCCCGGCGGGCGACGACGACCAGCCGGCGGGCTTCGTCGACTGGGCGATGGACGTCTTCCCGTCGCTGCTCGACGGCGACATCCCGTTCTACTCGCACGAGATCGACGCGTACTGGAACGACATCGGCTCCGTCGGCGAGTTCGTGCAGGGAAACCTCGATGCGCTGTCCGGCGAGGTCGGGATCGAGCCGCCGGTGCCCACGGTGTCTGAGGGCGTATACGCCGGAGGCGGCTCAGACCTGGACGGGGTGCGGGTGACGGCCCCGGTGCTGATCGGGCCGGATTCGCACGTGGGCGAGGGCGCGAGCCTGCACGGACCGGTGGTGGTCGGGGATGGATGCCGCCTCGGGGCCGGGGTGATGC
>JBKPTM010000377.1:0-2439 GCA_046765935.1 Actinomycetota bacterium
GCATATGGACGCTTCGATCGATCCGAGCAGCTGGTCGAGCGGGCGATCGCCAGCCGGGATAGCGGGCGTCCCTACCCCAGCGAGGGCCTGCGCAGCCTGTTCGTCGACGTGCCCCGGGGACGGCTCGACGAGGCCTCCGAGGCCCTTCACCGCGGCCTGGCGGACCTCAAGGCATTCGACCCGGCGAGCCGGATTCAACTGAGGGGCGCTTTGGCATTGGTCACGGCCGAGCGCGGCTACCCGGAGGAGGCGATGGAGCTGTGGCAGGAGGTTCAGCGGGAGGGCCGCGTTGCCGCCCCAGCCCTGAGCGATGCCGGCCACGGCTGGTGCGCGCTGCTGCACGCTCAGGCGGGACGCCTGGAGGATGCAGAGGCGGAGCTCGCCGTCTATCGGGGGCTCGAGCCCGGCGCGAGATCCTTCGTCCGCGGCCTGGCGCCTGCCTCGGTGGCGGCGCTGCGCGGCGATCGAGACGGAACCCTCCGGGGCGCGGAGACCGCAAAGGAGATCGTGGGCAACGGCCCGATGGTGTTCCGGTCCACTGTGGCCGCGGAGCTGGCGCCGGCCCTGGTCGCGGTGGGCCACCCGGACGACGCTGTCGAGCTGATAGAGACGACGATCGCGGCCGTCGACCGATCTCTCCCGGGAGAGTGGGGCAACTACCCGCGCGCTCGGCTGCACGCGCTGCGCGCCTGGCTCGCCCACCTCGAGGCCGACAGCGACCGCGCCGACCGCGAGCTGCGCCTCTTCCTGGAGACGGGGGACACGACCCGCTTCGTCCTCCGCCGTGAATGGCCCAGGCTCGAGGCGCTGATCTGGAGGGCCCTGGAGCGTGGACTGCTCGATGCGGAGCAGGCCGTCGAGATGCTCTCGCGGGCGTTCCCGGGAGGGCTGGAGATGGTGGCGCTCCTCGATCACCCGGAAGCGGCGGTGCGGAGGGCTGCACTCACTCCCGCCGTTCGCTCGGGCGACCCGAAGGCCATCGCCGGCCTGCGGAAGCTGACGGAGGACGACGACCCCAAGCTGGCCGAGTCGGCGACCGATGCGCTCGAGCGGCTTGCCGCATCGCTGCCTCCGCTTCGCGTCGAGGTGCTGGGCGGATTCGCGGTCCGGCGAGGATCCTGGCTCGCCTCCGAATCTGACTGGGCCAGGCCGATCGATGCGCGCCTGGTGCGCTTCCTGCTCGTCAACGCGGACGAGCCCGTGCCGGAGGACGTGATCTTCGAGGCCCTCTGGCCTGACCGCCCCGCAACCGGCGCTCGCCGCAGCCTGCAGGTCTCGGTCTCCCGCGCCAGGCAGGTCCTCGATCCGCCCGGGGCAGAGCAGAGCATGATCGAGGGCGGCGAGCGCTCCTACCGGCTCGCGCTGGGGGAGGGCGCGAGCGTGGACGCCGACCGGTTCCTGGCGGCGGCCGACCGGGCCCTGGCGGGCGCGGACTCCGAGCCGCGGCCGCTGCTCGAGCGTGCGCGCTCTCTATGGACTGGGGAGCCTCTACCGGAGGAGCGTTACTCGGATTGGGCGACCAGCTACCGCGAGGGGCTGATCGACCGCTATCTCGCCGTCCTCGGGGCTCTCTGTGACCTGCACGAGTCCGCGGGAGAGCACTTCGAGGCCTCCCAGGTGGCGCGCGAGCTCGTCGATCTCGATCCGCTCAACGAGCGGGGACACAGGGCCCTGATGACGGCCTACGCGCGTACCGGCCGCCGCGGCCACGCCCTCCGTCAGTTCTTGGAGTGTCGGCGGGCCCTGGTCGACTCGCTCGGGATCGAGCCCGCGGCGGCGACCTCCGCCCTCCAGGCACGAATCCTGGCCGGCGAGAGGATCTAGGCCGCCATCGCGGGGCGTGATGAGCGTCTGATGAGCGCTCGCCCGTAGCCTCGCCCCATCGTCTCGACCCGACCAAATCCCGGCCTGAGCGCCCTCGTCATCGCGCTGCTGGCGCTGGCCTTGCTGTGCACGAGCGTCGCTGTGGCCGCCCCCATCCGCGGGGCGAATCCCGTGGCCGGCTCCGCCAAGAAGAAGTGCAAGAAGAAGCGCAAGTCCGCCGCGATCGCCAAGAAGAAGAAGTGCAAGAAGGGACCGGCCGCGGGAACGCCCGCCGCGCCGCCCGCGGGCGGGGCCGGCTCACCACCGCCGCCACCGCCCCCTCCCCCGCCGCCCCCGCAGCAGACGACCTTCGAGAAGATCGATGCCGCGGTCGCGAGCGGCGAGATCACCGCCGAGCAGGGCCTGACCTACAAGGTGTTCGCCTCGTTCGGTGACCCGCGGCTCCCCTCGAAGTACGTCGGTGTGCCCGAGGCCCTCACCGAGGCGCCGCTGGACCAGGTGATCGAGCAGTGGAACCAGCTCTCCCCAGCCACGCAGGCGACGCTGGGCCCGTTCCTGATCCCGCCCATGCACGCCGGGTCCTACTGGGAGCAGCTGATCAGCGGGGCCCCGGCG
>JBKPTM010000378.1:0-2613 GCA_046765935.1 Actinomycetota bacterium
GATACACGGCGGCTACGGCTACTCGAAGGAGTACGAGATCGAGCGGCTCTACCGCGACGCGCCGCTGCTCCTGATCGGCGAGGGAACGTCCGAGATCCAGCGCATGGTGATCGGCAAGAAGCTGCTCGAGCGGAACAAGATCTAGCCGGCGGAGGCCGCTCCCTAGACTCGGCCAGGTGGCCGAGGATCGAAGGATTGCGCTGGTCAGCGGAGCAAGCCGCGGAATCGGCGCGGAGATCGCCCGGGAGCTCGCCGCCGATCACGGCTACCTCGTCTTCGCGGGCGCGCGCGAACCGGATGACGTCGAGCGCGCCGAAGGAATCGAGCCGATCAGGCTCGACGTGACCGATCAGGCGACGGTCGACGCCGCGCGGGATCGGATTGCTGCGGATGCGGGACGGGTCGACGCCCTCGTCAACAACGCGGGCGTCTACGGCGATCCGATCGGGGCGGCCGACTACGACCTCGATCGGGCCCACGAGGTGCTGGAGGTCAACACCTTCGGCCCCTGGCGCCTGATCGAGGCGTTCCTGCCGCTGATGCGTGAGAGCGATGCGCCTCGGGTCGTGAACGTCTCCAGCGGAGCGGGCCAGCTCTCCGACATGAATGGCGGGCGGGCTGCCTACCGCCTCTCCAAGGCCGCGCTCAACGCCCTGACCCGGACGCTCGCCTCCGATGAGCGCTGGCTGAAGGCGAACACGATGTGCCCGGGGTGGGTCAGGACCGACATGGGCGGCTCGGCGGCGCCGCGGTCGGTGCAGGACGGTGCCGACACGGCCATCTGGCTGGCGACCCTTCCCGACGATGGGCCGACCGGGGGCTTCTTCCGCGATCGCAAGCCAATACCTTGGTGACGTGGCCTCAACGCAAGATCTGATCAAGACGGCGATCGAGCGCTTCCAGGCGGAGGTGCCGGCGCTGGCGCAGCTCAAGCTCGTCTTCGAGCTGGAGCTGCGTGGAAGGGGGGACGTGCAGATGTTCCGGGTCGAGGTGCCCGGACCGAAGATCACCAAGGCGGCGTCGACCGAGGACGCGCGCGTCACCGTCGCCATTCCCCGCTCCGACTTCAACGAGCTGGCGACCCAGGGCCACGTCCGTGACTACATCGATGCGGTCGAGAACGGGCACATCCGAGCCAGCGGCGACGCGAACATCCAGAAGCTGATCGCACAGGTGGTCCAGCGCCACGAGGAGCGCGTCAGGACCAAGAAGGTCCACTAGCCGCACGTGGCGGCGAGGGGGATCGATCCCGCCAAGCTGGCCAGGGTTCGCGCCGCGACCCAGCTGCTGCACCGCCCGACCTCGGCCCGCGACCCCGCCGAGATCGCCCGATTGATCGCCGGGGCACAGGCCCAGGACGTCTACGCCGGCCCGCTCACCTTCCGCTCGCGCAGCCGGAAGCTGAGGGCCGAGGACATCAGGCGCGCCCGCACCGAGGAGCGTTCGCTGCTGCGCACCTGGGTGATGCGGATGACGATCCACATGCTCCCGACCGAGGACGCCGGCTGGTGGCTCCCGCTCTTCGAGCCGGGCATCGAGACATGGTCGCGACGCCGCCTCACCCAGCTCGGCATGTCCGCCGCCAAGCAGGACAAGGCCCTCGTGATCGCGGCTCGCGCGCTCGATGAGGACGGCCCGTTGACGCGCAGCGAGGTGCGCGAGCGCATCGAGGGGGGCGGAGTGAGCCTGAACACGCAGACAGGGATGCACATCGCGCTCACGGCCGTGGTCTCCGGGATCGCCTGCCTCGGTCCTGACCGTGGCAAGACGACCTGCCTGGTCCGCCGCCAGGACTGGCTTCCCAAGTCGCCGCGCTTCGATCGCGACAAGGCGCTCGGCGAGCTCGCCCGGGTCTACATCCGCGCCTTCGGACCGGCGACGGAGCGTGACTTCGCCTACTGGTCCAGTCTGCCGCTGCGCGACGTGAGGGCAGGACTCGGATCGATCGGGAGCGAGATCGAGGAGGTCAAGGTGGGGGAGGAGACGATGCTCTTGCCTCGCGGTCGTCGTCCGCGGCTGCCCGCGACCGGACAGGTGCGGATGCTCGGCAACTTCGACACCTACCTGCTCGGCTGGAAGGACCGCGAGTTCTCGGTCGCGGGTGAGCACGCGATCCACGTAAAGGAGGGTGGAGGAGGCTGGATCCGCCCGGTGATCGTCGAGGACGGCATCGTCGTCGGCGGCTGGCGCTCCTCACGGAAGGGGGACCGGCTCGAGATCTCCCTGAACCTGCCGAAGGGCGAGCGGGAACGGCTCGGAGCGGCGATCGATGCCGAGATCGCGGACATCGCCCGCTTCGAGGGGATCGAGGCCGTGATCTCCAAGAATTAGACGGGGCGTCCCTTCGACTGCGCCTGCGGGACGCCCTCGCATAACATCCCGCGCCGATCCTGGGGAGGAGTCGAAACGACTCAAGGAGACCGACTGATTCGATGAACGACGAGAACCACCAGCTTCAGACCGAGCAGCCCGAGCGAGAGGCATCCGGCGCTCACGAGTACGGGCGCTACCTGGAGGAGTTCGAGGTCGGGGCCGTCTACAAGCACTGGCCCGCAAAGACGATCACGGAGTCCGAGGACCATCTCTTCTGCCTGCTGACCATGAACCACCACC
>JBKPTM010000379.1:0-3219 GCA_046765935.1 Actinomycetota bacterium
ACCGCGGCATGCGCCTCCTGCACGAGGCCGGAGGAGTGACGACGACGATCCTCGACGACCGGATGCAGAGGGCGCCCGCGTTCGTCTTCTCAAGCGCCCGGGAGGCCCGCGCCTTCGGCGAGTGGCTGGTGGACAACTTCGACGCGATCAAAGCCGCGGCGGAGAGCACGACCAAGTCCGGGAAGCTCCAGGACATCGAGCAGTACTCGGCAAGCCGCATCCTCTTCTGTCGCTTCAACTACACGACGGGTGACGCGGCCGGCCAGAACCTGACCGGCAAGGCGACCCAGGCAGCCTGCCGCTGGATCGCGGACCACTACGACGGCATCGAGCACTGGTACCTCGAGTCCAACTTCGCCACCGACAAGAAGAGCTCGCAGGTGAACATGCTCCGCACGCGCGGCAAGCGGGTCGTCGCCGAGGCGGTGATCCCGAACGAGCTGGTCGAGCGGATCATGCGCTCGAACACGGAGCTGATGTTCCACGCGCGCCTGGTCTCGAACCTGGGCGGCTTCATGTCCGGGGTCAACAACAACGGCGCGCACTCGGCCAACGGGATCACGGCGCTCTTCATCGCCACGGGCCAAGACGCCGCCAACGTCGCCGAGTCGTCGGCCGCCTTCGTCCACACCGAGCTGCGCGACAACGGCGACTACTACTACTCGGTCACGATCCCGTCGTTGATCGTCTCGACTTATGGCGGCGGCACCGCGCTGCCCACGCAGCGGGAGTGCCTGGAGATGCTCGGCTGCTTCGGCGCCGATCGCGTCCGGAAATTCGCCGAGATCGTCGCCGCGACCGTCCTCTGCGGTGAGCTCTCGCTTGGTTCGGCGATCGTCGCGGAGGAGTGGGTCGCGGCGCACGACATCTTCGGGCGGAACCGGTGAGCCTCAGTGCGTGTAGCTGACCAGGTCCTCCCTCTCGGCCTCGCCTGAGACCGAGACCGCCACCACGGGCCCGATGCCCTTCGCGTAGAGCTTGTACTCCGAGACCGTGGGCTCGAGCGGGCTGTGGTCGTCGGTCAGGATCGCGCCGGTGAAGTGGCCCGCCGGCGCCTCGACCTGCTGATTGAGGGCGATCACGGTGGATCGATCCTCGGCGTGGCCCTTGTAGTACTCCTCGCGGTAGGTCTCGCCCGCGTAGGGCTGCGCCGGCATCGCGATCCCGGCGTCCGCGCCGTTCTGACCGGCCTCGAAGGAGCCGCTGCTGTCCCTCTTGCCGGTCTCGAGGTCGATCGAGGTCGTGTCCTCGCCGAAGTACCAGATGTTCCCGTCCGCATCCTGGGCGTACCAGTCGTCGGTGATCTCGGTGGGCATGCCGCGGTCGTAGACGATGTCCCGGACCACGCGCGCGGTGACGCCGTCGGCGATCCGCTTGGTCTGGTCGAGGACGGTGATCGTCTCCTGGAGCGACTCGCCCTGGGGATTGGTGACGTGGACGTGCCAGCTCCTCCCGACCGGCATCGGCCAGTAGGGGTTGTCGATGTTCGTCGTGAAGTCCGCCGGACTGAGATTCGACGGCTCGCTCGACTGGGGGAACGTGTTCGTGCCGGATTGCTGGGCCGCCGAGGAGCCCTTGTCCCCCGACGAGCCGCACCCGGCGAGCGCGGGGAGCAGGACGGCGATGCACGCCACCCCGGCTCCCGCGCGCCTGATCGCCCGGGCTTCCATCTAGTTACCTCCCTGGTCCTCGCTGTCGGCCTCCGCGACCACCAGCTTGTAGTTCTGGTCGAGGCGGACGTCGACGGTGCCGCCGTCGGGCCTCGCGACCTCGACCTCCCAGGTCGCGCCGTTCTCGGAGTCTCGCTCGACCGAGTTGGCGTGACCGCCGGGGTAGAGCTCGAGCGCGGCGGCCTTGGCCTGGTCCGCGCCAGGTCCGGTGGCTCCGCCCTCGTCGTCCCCACTGCCGATCGCGACCGCCGCGCCCGCACCCCCAGCCGCCAGGGCGAGGATCGAGCCGCCGACGATCACGTACTTCCGCGGCAACTTCATCTGCTGTTGCTCCTCTCGTCGATGGGTCATGACACGACCGTTCTACGGAGGCCCGATGAATCGGCCGTGAAAGCCGGAGGAGTTGCTCAGCGCGGCAGCGCGATCCAGACGTCCGCGCCCGAGTCCTGCCGGTTGGCGGCGTGGGCGCTGCCGCGGTGCGCGTGGGCGATCGCCTCGACGATCGCGAGGCCGAGCCCGGTTCCGTCGCCGCCGCGGGAGGCATCGCCGCGGCTGAAGCGCTCGAAGGCCTTTCCGATGAAGTCGGGGTCGAATCCCGGGCCCCGGTCCTCGACGTGGATCGCCAGCTCGGCGTCGTCCTCGCTGGCACGGACGGTGATCTCGCCGCCGCCGTGCTCGATCGCGTTCTCGACCAGGTTGGTGAGCGCCTGCTCGAGGCGCAGCCGATCGCCCTCCACGGTGAGGCCGTTCGCGGGCTCGATCACGAGGGAACGGCCCGACTGGGCCATCCGGCCCGAGAAGCGCTCGCGCAGGTCACCGAGCAGCTCGGTGACGCCGACCCGCCTCAGGTCGAGCGCCAGCTTGCCCTCCGCGGAGCGGGCCAGGACGAGCAGGTCCTCGGCGAGCTGGATCAGCCGGTCGACCTCGACGATCGCCGAGGAGATCGCCGCGCGCATCTCCTCCGGCGTCTTCGCGTAGCGGAGCGCGAGCTCGAGCTCCGTCTTGTGCATGGCGAGCGGCGTGCGCAGCTGGTGGCTTGCGTCGTCTACGAAGGCGCGCTCGCGCTCGATCGCCGCCTCCAGGCGGCCCAGCATGCCGTTGAGCGTCTCCCCCAGTCTGCGGATCTCGTCGTTCGCCTCGGGCAGCGGCAGCCGTTCCTCGGGCTCGGCGGCCGAGATCGCGGCCGCCCGGCTGCGCATCGCCTCGACGGGCCGCAGGGCACGGCCGGAGACCGCGTAGCCCGCGAGCGACGCGAGCAGCAGCGCCACCGGGCCGCCGATCAGAAGCAGGGTCCTCAGGCTCGCGAGCGACTCGTTGCGGTCGTCGAGCGACGCCGCGGTGACGACGACGAAGCGCTCGCCGCGCGGGCCGTTCGCGGGCTCGACCACGAGGGAGCGGCCCGACTGGGCCATCCGGCCCGAGAAGCGCTCGCGCAGGTCGCCGAGCAGCTCGGTGACGCCGACCCGCCTCAGGTCGAGCGCCAGCTTGCCCTCCGCGGAGCGGGCCAGGACGAGCAGGTCCTCGGCGAGCTGGATCAGCCGGTCGACCT
>JBKPTM010000380.1:0-5117 GCA_046765935.1 Actinomycetota bacterium
GTGATCCTGCTCGACGAGATCGAGAAGGCGCACCCCGACGTCTTCAACGTCCTGCTCCAGATCATGGACGACGGCCGCCTCACCGACGGCCAGGGCCGCACCGTCGACTTCAAGAACACCGTGCTGATCATGACCTCGAACATCGGCAGCCAGTTCATCGCCGCCGAGGCCGTCGAGGAGAAGGCCCGCGAGCAGGTCACGGACGCGCTCACCCAGACCTTCCCGCCCGAGTTCCTCAACCGGATCGACGACGTCGTGATCTTCCACCGGCTCACCAAGGCCGACCTCGGCAGGATCGTCGACATCCAGGTCGCGAACCTCGCCGGGCGCGTCCGAGAGCGCGGCATCGAGATCGAGCTCACGGACAAGGCCCGCGAGTTGCTCGGCAACCTCGGCTTCGACCCGACCTATGGCGCACGCCCGCTGAAGCGGGTGATCCAGAAGCAGCTCGTCGACAAGCTCGCCCTGCGGCTGCTCGAGGGTGAGTTCGCCGAGGGCGACACGGTCGAGGTCGATGCCGGCGACGGCGAGCTCACCTTCGAGAAGGCCAAGCCCGCCAGGGCCGCCGAGAAGCGCGAGAAGGCCGCCGCCTAGCCCTTTGCGGGCAAAAACGCCTGCCTGGGCGCCGCGGTAGGCGCGACGCAGGCAGGAATCGACCCACTTCTCAGTATCTGGCTGCAGCCCCGCCGAGACGACTACTTACGCAATGAATCTTCGTGTCTCGGCCGACCAAGCCGGGTGGTCGATCCGTGAGGCTGCCTGGGGCTTCGAGGAGCGCGTGCTCTGGCGCGGAAGCGACGCTGCGCAGGCCGCGGTGGATCGCGCCGGCCGTGCCACGGCCCCGCTGCAGCGCCTGATCCAGACGAGGCTCACCTGGCCGCTCGCCGACGCGTACCGGGCGCGCGGCAGGAAGACCCGCGCCGCGCTCGCCGCCTCCGCGGCGGCCGTGGCGCTCGCTGCCGGCGCAGCCGGCGCGGTCACGGCAATCGACCACGCCTCGACCGATCGAGCGGTCACGCCGCTCGCCTCGGTCTCGGCAACCCCGCAGGCCTCCAGCTCGAGCGCCCTCGTCCTGCACGGCGTGACGCCGCAGTTCCAGCCCGGCGATGACGCCCCGGCGCCGCCCGCTCCCGCGTCGAAGCCGACCGAGAAGCCGGCGCAGGTCGCCTGGGATTTCGCGCAGGCCTTCGTCGCCTACGAGGTCGGGCGCTCGAGCAAGACGACCGATTCGGCCTTCGCCCACACCGCGACCAGGCCGCTTGCGAAGACGCTCAAGACCGACCCACCGCGGCTTCCCGCCAGCGGCAAGGTGCCGAAGGCGCGAGTCCTCAACGTCGTCCTCGGAACGGCGGACAAGCAACAGGTCACCGCCAGCGTCTCGCTGGTCCGGCTGCGAGCGATGAGCGAGCTCCGGCTCACCCTGACCCGTGACGGCGCCGAGTGGCGGGTCGCTCAGGTGCTCGGCTGATGGGACGAGTCAGGACGGCCATAGCGGCGACCGTAGTGGGAGCCGCCATCGCGGCGCAGAGCGCGGGCGCCCAGACCACGACCACGTCGGATCCGCCTCCGACCACAACCACGTCGCCGCCCGACCCGCCGCCGACGCTGCCGCAGGTCCCGATCACCGCGGCTCCCCCGAAGTACGTCCCCAAGCCGAAGCCAAAGCCGAAGCCGTCCCCAAAGCCGCCGAAGGCGAAGAAGCAGCCGAACCCGGCCAAGCCGCCGAAGGAGGGCAATGAGAAGGGCGCCGCAGAGACGGGTGGCAGTGCCACGCCTCCGCCGGTCACTCCGATGCCCACCGCCTGCGGTCCGGTCGCCGTGCCGGCCTTCCTCCCACCGATCTACCAGGCGGCCGCGCAGGCCTACGACCTCGGCCCGGCCGGCCCCTCGATCCTGGCCGCGATCAACGAGATCGAGAGCGGCTTCGGGCAGAACCTCGGCCCGTCCTCGGCCGGCGCGGTGGGCTGGATGCAGTTCATGCCCTCGACCTGGGCGACCTACGGCGTCGACGCCGACGGCGACGGGGACAAGGACCCGAACGAGCCCCACGACGCGATCTTCGCCGCCGCGCGCTACCTGCGCGCCGCCGGCATGCCCGAGGACCCGGAGGGCGCGGTCTTCGCCTACAACCACGCCGATTGGTACGTCGCGGAGGTCATGGCCCGGGCGGCCTGCTTCAGCGGCATCGGCGACGGCGCGATCGGCGGGCTCTCCCTGATCCCGAAGCGGCAGGAGCTGATCTGCGCCCCGGCCGACGACTCCCGCGTCTCGATTCCCGAGGGCTACATGCAGGCCTTCCAGGACGCGGCGGGGCGGTACGAGCTCGGGCAGAGCGGTGTCTGGGCGCTCGCGGCGGTGGCCCGCGTGGAATCGAACTTCGGCAAGGGCATGAGCGCCCACGACCTCGCGTCGCGCGGGCCGCTCGGCATCACGGACGACAATTGGAAGCGCTACGCGGTCGACGGCGACGAGGACGGCAAGGTCAAGCGGTCGAGCCCGGCCGATTCCGCGGCGACACTCGCCCGGATGATCTGGGCGGCGGGCGACCTACGGGCCGGTCTCTTCGAGCACAACCACGCCGAGTGGTACGTCGAGGCGGTGCTGGCGGACGCCGAGTCGATGAAGGGCACCTGCCAGGAGAAGACCGTCGCCTACTCGGTGGCGCTGCCGGGCCCGACCAACGCGCCGATCAACTGGCGGAACGTCGAGCTCTCGAACTCGCTCGAGATGGTCGACATCCAGTCGGGTGTGATCGACCCCCGCATCCTCGGCATCATCGGCGCGATCAGCCAGCAGCACGTCATCACGATCTCGGCGCTCCGGTCGGATCATCCGAAGTACACGACCAGCGGCAACGTCTCGAACCACTACTACGGCCGCGCCATGGACATCGCCGCGATCGATGGCGTGTCCTGCACCAACGTGTCGCCCGATGGGCCGTGCGGGACGCTCGCCCGGCAGCTCGGCGCCCTGCCGCCCGGCCAGGAGCCCACCGAGCTCATCTACTGCTGGGACCCGGACGGCCCCGCGAACCCGAACGGCTTCGCGCAGGCCGACCACTGCGACCACATCCACGTCGGGTTCGACGCCTAGGGACCGCGAGCCGGGTCCCTTCGGATCGTCCGTCCTTGCAGGTAGCGGTCCCGCCTGAGGCTGGCGCGTAGGCTTCCGCCTATGCCGGCCCTCTTCGAGACCGAGCGGCGGGGCCGGGTCCTCGTCGTCCGGATCGACAACCCGCCGCACAACTTCATGACGGCCGAGATGGTCCGCGAGCTGAGCGACCTGTTCGGCTCGCTCCGCGGCGACCGCTCGATCGGCTCGGTGGTGATCACCGGGAAGCCGGATGACCTCTACATCACCCACTACGACGTCGGAGAGATCCTGGCGAGCGTCGAGCGGGCGGGGATCGCAGCCCCGCCCTGGCTCACCTCGATCCTGCTCGCGGTCGCCGGTGCCGTTCGCCGGGTGCCCGGCCTGCGCGATCTCGCCGAGCGGACGCCGCTCGCGGCGGTGTTCGAGCTCTACCGGATCCACGACCTGTTTCTCGCGATGAACCGCTCCGACAAGGTGTTCATCGCGGCGATCAACGGCCCGGCCACCGGCGGGGGCTGCGAGACCTCGATCGCCTGCGACATCCGGGTGATGGCCGACACCGACATCGCGATCGGACTGCCGGAGATGACGATCGGCTTCAACCCGGGTGCCGGAGGGACGCAGCGCCTTCCCCGCCTGGTGGGCACCGGGAGGGCGCTTGCGATGATGCTCGAGGGCAGGACCCTGAGCCCGCGCGAGGCGCTCGACTACGGCCTGGTGCAGGCGGTCGTCCCGCCGGATCAGGTCGAGGACGCCGCCGTTCGGATGGGCGAGAGGCTGGCCCGGCGCTCGCCCGAGGCGATCCGCTCCCTGAAACGGGCCGTGTACGAGGGCGGCTCCCGCCCGCTCCACCGGGGCCTCGCCGTCGAGCGGAAGTGGTTCATGGTCGCCTCGGCGACCGACTCGTCGAAGGAGAAGATGGCCGCGATGAGCCACCAGGTCGAGGGCGAGGGCGAATCGCCGTGGACGACCTCCGAGTCGCTCCGGCCATGGCAGGAGGGGACCGTCGCGGGAGGCGAGCGGGAGGACTGACCGGGAGGGCCGTCAGCTCCCTGCGCCGCTCGGCCTGACGGCGATCCCGCGGATCACCGGGCGAACCAGCGGCGGGGCCTTGGGGAGCTTGTCGCGCTCGAGGCTGTCGATCCAGAAGCCGGCGCCTGCGAGCAGCTGATCGGTCGCCCGGTTCGGATGGCAGCCCCCGGAGACCCAGCCCCACGGGCGCTCGAGCCAGTCCTGCCAGCGGGCGAGGCCCGGCCGGGCGCTACGCACGTGCTCGAGGTAGAGGAACCTGCCGCCCTCGACGAGGACGCGGCGGGCCTCCGACACGGCGCGCACCGGATTCTCGACCGTGCAGAGGACGAGGGTGGCGACCACGGCGTCGAAGCTGCCGTCATCGAAGGGGAGCTCCTCGGCCGCGGCCTCGATCACGGACGGATGGCCCGCCGCGGTCCCGTCTCTCTCCAGGCGCTCGCGGAGGATCCTGGCCATGTTCGGGTCCGGCTCGGCCAGGACGAGCTCGGTGACCGCATCCGTGTAGTGCTCCAGGTTGTGGCCGGTGCCGGCCCCGAGCTCGAGCACGCGCCCTGAGGCCGAGCCCAGCAGCTGCTGGCGCATCTGGCCGAGGCCGGCGCGCTCGGTCCGCGCGGTCAGGCGGTCGTAGAAGCGGGCGAACAGGGGGTGGTCTGGCACGGGTCGCATGATCATGCCTGGCGCGCGGGATTGCACGCCGCGCCCGAAAGTGAAAGAAAGGGACCTACCGGGGCAATCCAGGAGAGGAGAAGAGATGGCGATGTTCGTGATGCTCACCAACCTGACATCCGAGGGCGTGCAGACGCTCAAGAACAACCCGAGTCGCATCCAGGAGGTCAACAAGGAGGTCGAACAGCTGGGGGTGAAGGTCAAGGAGCAGTGGGCCACCCTCGGCCCGTACGACTTCATCACCATCGTCGAGGCGCCCGACGCGGAGACGATGGCCAAGGTCTCCGTCGAGCTCGGCTCGCGGGGGACGATGAGCAGCCAGACGC
>JBKPTM010000381.1:0-4456 GCA_046765935.1 Actinomycetota bacterium
GGTCCACACGGCCCGCGCCACGCCTGCGCGTCGGTAGCCAGGGAGGGATTTCCGACGCGATCGTCCCGGGAGGCGGGACTGACCCCGGGACGAGTCTTATGAAATTAGTACGTCCTCCCGCCTTGTCAGGCGATTATCCCCAGTTTCGTCGGGCGGTGTCAACCGCTTTCGTCGAGAACGGCGCTCGTCTCAGCGATGCCCCAGCCGCGGCGCTCGATCAGCTCGATTCCGATAAGGGTGCCGAAGGGCCCGATCGGAGTGAGGCTGGCGGCGAGCAATGGCCAGGGCACCTCACGCCGGAAGACCGCCCAGAGGATCAGAGCCAGGAGGGCCAGGTAGCCGATGCCATGGAGGAGCCCGAACAGGGAGGTTTCCGAGTGGTAGCCGGGCGCGATCCAGAAGAAGAGCAGGGCGGCGAAAAGGCAGGACTCGAACCAGGAGGCGTACTTCACCCAGGGGAAGAGCTTCCCCGGCACGGGCTTCGGGAGCGGATGGGCGTGTTCGACTACGGCCACGGGCCCAAGCTAGCGCGTGCCTGGGCTCGACCACAGGTCGAAGTGGCGGTGGTCGATCTTCCGACCGCCGGTCCATGGTTCTGGGCGAACCGGCGCTCCAGACTGCCCACATGGACCGATTCGACGGAGATCAGAACTCCAACGTGAGCATGAGGAGACTCGTGCGGTTGCAGCGCTCGTATCGGTGCGCGAGCTGCGCCGCGGAACACCACTCCTGGGCTCGACTCAGCTCCTGCCCGGATTGCGGCCGCTCCCTCTCGGTGGCCGTGATCAGACGGGCAGCGCTCACTGGACCGGCCTAACGCCAGCGCGGGCCGTTCGCGCGGGGGCGATGGCCCGTGCGGACGGCCCGCTCGGGCCGGGCATGAGGCGGGGCAGGACGAACCGCCGAGGCGGCTTGCCGCTCAGTATCGGTCGACATCCCTTGAAGGACCTGGTTGCTTGTCGATTTGTCGAGTTCGCTCCGCACAGCGGAGCAAAAGCGACAAACGCTGCCGGATCGGTGCTCCGCGGAGCCGCGGTGTCACCGCCGACGGCTATGCCGGGTCGGCGCGGCCCATCAGGGCCGTGAGCACGATCCGCTCCTGCTCCTTCGTGTGTGCCACCGCGTAGCCCTCGCCGGGGCTCGCCCGGGGCGGGCGGCCGACATAGCCGAGCTCGACGCCCTCCGGGAGGAGGTCCGGCAGGCGGCGCTGCATCACGGACCAGGCGCCCATGTTCCGCGGCTCCTCCTGCACCCAGACGATCTCCGTGAGGTTCGGGTAGCTCGCGATCAGCTCGTTGAGCTGCTCCTTCGCGAACGGGTAGAGCAGCTCGGCCCTGGCGATCGCCACGTTCTCGACCTCCTCGCGCTTGGGCGCGGCGTCGATGTCGTAGTAGATCTTGCCGCTGCACAGGACGAGACGCTCGACCGTCTCCTTGCGCTCCTGAGCGCGGGGGTCATCGAGCACGAACTGGAAGGAGCCCGAGGTGAGGTCCTCGAGCGTGGAGGTGGCTCGCGGCAGGCGCAGCAGGCCCTTCGGGGTGAAGACCACCATCGGGCGCGCCTTGGCGATGTGGGCCTGGCGGCGGAGCAGGTGGAAGTACTGGGCGGCAGTCGACGGATTGGCGAGCCGGATGTTGCCCTCGGCGGCCAGCTGGATGAAGCGCTCGATCCGGGCGCTCGAGTGCTCCGGGCCCGCGCCCTCGTAGCCGTGCGGCAGGAGCAGCGTGAGCCGTGAGGTCTGGCCCCACTTCGCCTCGGCCGAGACGATGAAGCTGTCGACGATCACCTGGGCCGCGTTGCCGAAGTCGCCGAACTGGGCCTCCCAGAGGACCAGGCTGTCCGGCGAGTGCGCCGAGTAGCCGTACTCGAAGCCGAGACAGGCCGACTCCGACAGCGGGCTGTTGTGTAGCTCGAGCGGCGCCTGCGCCTCGTCGAGGTTCTGGATCGGCGCATAGCGCAGGCCCGTCTTCTCGTCATGCAGGACCAGATGACGGTGGGAGAAGGTCCCCCGCTCGGTGTCCTGACCGGTCATCCGCACGTGCACGCCGTCGGTGAGCAGCGATCCGAGCGCCAGCGCCTCGGCGTGGCCGAACTCGATCCCGCCGTCGTCCATCGCCTCGAGCCGTTTCGAGAGCGGCTTGCGCAGCTTGCGGTGGATCGTGAAGCTGTCGGGGACGCGGAGCAGCTCCTCGTTGAGCTTCCGCAGCTTGTCCTCGGGAACGGCGGTTTCGACGCTCGGGCTACGGGACCGATCGAGCTCTCCGGTCCCGGTCGCGGTGGGATCGGCGTACTCGCCCGACTCGATCTTCTGGCGCAGGTCGTCGTGGGATGCCTTGAGGCCCTTCTGGCGGTCGTCGTTCCGCTCCTCCACCTCGTCCGGGGTGACGATGCCCTCCTTGACGAGCCCCTCGGCGTAGAGCTGGGAGACCGGCGGGTGCTCCTTGATCTTCTGAGCCATCAGCGGCTGTGTGTAGGCCGGCTCGTCGGTCTCGTTGTGGCCGAAGCGGCGGTAGCCGATCAGGTCGATCACCACATCGCGGCCCCAGCGCTCGCGATAGGCCATCGCCAGCCGGACGGCGGCGAGGCATGCCTCGGGATCGTCGGCGTTCACATGGACGATCGGGACGTTGAAGCCCTTCGCCATGTCGGCGGCGTATGGGGTGGAGCGGCCCTCCTCCGGATCGGTGGTGAAGCCGATCTGGTTGTTCTGGATGATGTGGACCGTCCCGCCCGTCGCGTAGCCGTTCAGCGACTGGAGGTTGAGCGTCTCGGCCACGACTCCCTGGGCCGGGAACGCCGCGTCGCCGTGCAGCAGCACCGGGACCGCGGCCATCGGGTCGTGCTCCAGGCGCCCGTCCTTGCGGGTCGTCTGCGAGGCGCGCGCGGCGCCCGTCACGACCGGGTCCACGTACTCGAGGTGGCTCGGGTTCGGGTAGAGCCGCACGCCGATCTCCGAGCCGTCCTTCGCCTGGTAGACGCCCGAGTGGCCGTAGTGGTACTTGACGTCGCCGGTCCCACCGGTCGGGATCGCGGCGAGAGACTTGACCGCCTCGATCGCCTTCGCGCCCTCGAACTCGGCGAGGATCGCCTCCACCGGCCGGCCGATGTTGTGGGCGAGCACGGCGAGGCGGCCGCGGTGGGCCATCCCGATGACGACGTCGTGGGCGCCCTCGGTGTGGGCCATCTCGAAGACCTCGTCGAGCATCGGAACGATGGTGTCGAGGCCCTCGACCGAGAACATCTTCTGGCCGAGGTAGGCCTTCTCGAGGTACCGCTCGAAGCCGAAGACCTGGATCAGCCGGTTGAGCAGCTCGTGCTTCTCCTCGGCCTCGAGCGGCTTGCGGTGCCAGCCGGTCTCGATCATGTCCCGCAGCCACATGCGCTGCTGGTGCGAGGAGAGGTGCTCGATCTGGTACGCGATCGTCCCGCAGTAGGCCTCGCGCATCCGCGGCAGCGCCTCGAGCAGCGTCTCTCCCTCGACCCCGATGCGCAGGATCTCCGCCGGGATCTGGGACATCAGCTCAGGCGTCAGGTTCACGTTCTCGGGCTGCAGCGCCGGGTCGCCCTTCGGCTCGGAGCCGAGCGGATCGAGGCGCGCCGCCAGGTGGCCGTGGGTCCGGTACGCCTTCAACAGCGAGGTCGCGGCCTGGACGCCTTGGAGCAGCTCCATGCTGGGCTTCGCGGCGACGCCCGGGCTCGGCTCGCCGGGTGCCCCGGCCGAGAGCGGGGGAGCGGAGGCCGAGGCGGGGTGGGCGGCCGTGATCGGCCCTGAGTCGATGCCGAGGTCGCCGGCGACCGACTCGTAGAAGTCGTCCTCGCCCTGCAGCAGCTCCTCGATCCGGCGCAGGAAGGATCCTGACTCCGCCCCCTGGATGACGCGGTGGTCATATGTGGAGGTCATGGTCATGACCTTCGAGACCCCGAGCGCCTTGATCTTCTCCGGCGGCGCGTGGCGCCACTCGACGGGATAGGCGAGTGAGCCGCAGGCGACGATCGTGCCCTGCCCCGTCATCAGGCGCGGCACGGAGGCCACGGTTCCGAGGCCGCCGGGGTTGGTGAGGCTGATGTTGGTCCCCTGGAAGTCGTCGGCGGTGAGGTTGTTCTCACGCGTCTTGGTGATCAGCTCCTCGTAGTAGGAGTGGAAGCCTGAGAAGTCGAGCTGGTCCGCGCCCTTGATGCACGGCACGAGCAGCGAGCGCTGCCCCTTGCGCTCGACGTCTACCGCGATGCCGAGGTTGATGCTGCCGGGCTCGACGACGGTCGGCTTGCCGTCGGCTTCCTCGTAGTGGCGCGCCATCACGGGCCACTCCTGCGCGGCCTTGACGATCGCCCAGGCGATCAGGTGGGTGAAGCTCACCTTCATGCCCCGGTCCTTGAGGATCTCGTTGAGCGCCTTGCGCTTGGCATCGAGCGTGTCGACCGCCAGCTCCCGGAACGAGGTGGCCGTCGGGATCGA
>JBKPTM010000382.1:0-7748 GCA_046765935.1 Actinomycetota bacterium
CGGCGCTCAACCTCCTCTGTCACCTCTCCGGCGTCGCCAGCCTGACCGCGCGATTCGTCCGGGAGGTCGAGGGGACCGGCGCCCGCATCCTCGACACCCGCAAGACCACTCCTGGGTTGCGGGCGCTCGAGAAGGCCGCCGTGGCCGCCGGCGGCGGCACGAACCACCGGATGGGCCTCTACGACGCGATCCTGATCAAGGAGAATCACGCGGCGCTCGCGGGCGGGGTGGGGCAGGCGGTCCGCCGGGCGCGCGAGGCGAAGCCGGGGCTGCCGGTGGAGGTCGAGTGCAGGAACCTCGACGAGGTCCGGGAGGGGGCGGAGGCGGGGGCCGACCGGCTGCTGCTCGACAACATGACTCCCGCTGAACTGCAGGAGGCGGTGAGTGTGGCCCGGCGGGACGGACACGAGCCGGAGCTCGAGGCCTCGGGCGGCGTGACCCTCGAGACCGTCGCGGAGATCGCCGCCTCGGGGGTCGACTACGTCTCCGTCGGCGCCCTGACGCACTCGGCTCCCGCGCTCGACCTCAGCATGGCCATCGACGTATAGGGTCCTGCCATGCCGCCCACCGCAGCGATGCGCAAGAAGCGCGAGGCGATCGTCCGCGAGCACATGGAGTCGGAGAACCGTCACGAGTTCGACGTGACCCTCGACACCTTCGAGCACCCCCGCTACGAGCTGATTGCCACGGGCGATGTCTATGACGGCCCGGAGGAGGTCTCGGGGTACTTCGAGGAGTCCCGGCGGGCCTTTCCGGATCAGCGGAACGAGCTGCTCGCACTCCACCATTCCGACGACGCCGTGATCGTCGAGGCGATCATCCGCGGGACGCACAAGGGCCCGCTTCGCAGCCTCCCGCCGACCGGCCGTGAGTGGGAGTCGCGGATCTGCGCGATGTTCCTGTTCGAGGAGGACAAGCTCGTCTGCGAGCGCGTCTACTTCGACCAGCTGACGGTTCTGCGCCAGCTCGGCATCGCACGTGACCCGACCACGCTCACGGGCCGAGTGGAGACCCTGATCGGCCATCCGCTGACGATCGGCCGGGCGCTCGTGCGCCGCGTCACCGGGCGGTAACGGGCCTGGATCGGTGGGACGATGGTCCCCCGCCGATCGAGGAGGTTGAGATGGAGCTGCATCCGGGTGTGTTCGTGTCAAAGATCTCCACGGATGAGTGGCGAGCCGATCCCGAGATCGGTGGCGGTGCCGAGGAGCACGTCCTGTTCGAGGAGGACGGCCTGCGGGCGGGGCTGAGCCGGTTCTCCGAGGACGCCGAAAGCACCCTTCCGGTTTGGACCCTCCCCGCCACGGAAGTGATGCTGGTCCTCGAGGGGGAGGCTCGGATCGAGATCGAGGGCGGGCCTCAACTGGAGCTCAAGCCGGGGGACATGGCGCGCCTGCCGAAGGGGGCCGTCACCACCTGGCACCTGAAGCTGCCGTTCAAGGAGATGTGGGTGCTGGCAGGCTGAGGCCGGCGACCTACTTGAGAAGGCGAGAGAGGCGCCGGTCCTTGAGGATGCGTCCCTCGGTCTGCTCCTCGGGGCAGTAGTTCATCTGGTGCTCCGAGAAGTAGACGGCCTCGATGGTCGTGCCGCACCTCGGGCATGGCTCGCCCTCGCGGCGATGGACCTGGAGCGGCATCGGCATCTTGTCGGGGATCTCGTCGCCGATCACCTCCTCGTAGTGATCGATCGCATCGCCGAGGACGTGGAGCGCATCGTGGATGCGCTTGATCTCCTCGCCGCGCAGCTCCGAGCCCTTCTTGAAGGGCGAGAGCCGGGCCTCCCAGAGGATCTCGTCGACCCAGGAGCGGCCGATCCCGGCGATCACGCGCTGGTCGCGCAGCAGCGGATGGAGGTGGCGGGGCTGCAGGATCCGCTCGCGGAAGTCCTCCAGCTCCGGAGCCGGCCAGGCGTCGGGCGCGAGCGTCGCGACCATCTCGTCGTTGGCCACCTCATCGCGCGGCAGGAGCTTCGCCCAGGCGGATTGCTTGGTCCCGAACTCGCGCAGCCGCAGCTCTGGCCCGTCCGCGAGCCGGACGAGGATCCGCGAACGGCGGTCTCGCAGCGAGGCTCGCTTGTCGAAGACCTGCAGCCGTCCCGCCGACATCAGGTGGATCAGCAGGGTGAGCGGCTCGCCGCCGTCCTGCGCTGAGGTGTCGAAGTCGACCGCGAGCATCTTGCCGATCCTCCGCACGCCCTCCACGCGCGCGCCGGCGAGCGAGTCCAGGCTCGGCTCGAACGTCTTCAGCGTCGCCACTCCAGCGGCGAGGGCGGACTCGACCTCGGCCCCCTTCAGCCCGCTGCTCAGGCGACGCGCTGTGATCTCCACTTCCGGTAGCTCAGGCACTAAGCCAAGGGTAGGCTGACGCTAACCTTTGGTCAGTTCATTCGTCAGGCTCGAGGGCCAACGCCCGGGCAGACGAACATCCAACGTCAAGGAGCGGCTTCCCGTGCTGGAGCTTCCTACCGTCAATGAGCTTCCCGCCAAGCTGAGCGAGGCCGAGATCGCCGCGCTGAGCGACGAGGTCAGGGCGCTCGCCGCCGAGCGCGACGCAGTGATCCTCGCCCACAACTACCAGCTGCCCGAGTTGCAGGACGTGGCCGACTTCGTCGGCGACTCGCTGGGGCTCTCACGCCAGGCGGCCAAGACCGACGCCGAGGTGATCGAGTTCTGCGGCGTCCACTTCATGGCGGAGACCGCCTCGGTCCTCTGTCCGGACAAGACGGTCCTGATCGCCGACCTCGGGGCGGGCTGCTCGCTAGCCGAGTCGATCACCGCCGATCAGCTCCGCGCCTGGAAGGCCGAGCATCCGGGCGCCGTCGTCGTGATGTACGTGAACACCTCGGCCGAGGTGAAGGCCGAGACCGACTACTGCTGCACCTCGGGCAACGCCGTCCAGGTCGTCGAGCACATCCTTCGCGAGCATGGCCCGGACACCGAGATCCTCTTCGGCCCCGACATGTGGCTCGGTGCCTTCGTCGAGCGCGAGACCGGCATCAAGGAGGACCCCGATCGCCGGGCCCGCTTCCACATCTGGGACGGCGAGTGCCACGTGCACGCCGGCATCCGCCCCGCCGACATCAAGACCGTCCGCGACGAGCACCCGAACGCCGAGTTCCTGATTCATCCCGAGTGCGGCTGCGCGACCCAGGCGATGGAGTACGTCGCCTCCGGTGACATCGAGGCGGATGGAGTGCAGATGCTCTCCACCGGGGGGATGCTGAAGTACATGGAGGAGCATCCGGACGGGGAGTACATCGTCGCCACAGAGAACGGGATGCTCTACCCGCTCCAGCAGGCCGCACCTCAGGCCAAGCTGATCGAGGCGAACCGGATGGCCTTCTGCAAGTACATGAAGATGATCACGCTGCCGAAGGTCCGCGACTCGCTGCGGGACTTCAAGTACGAGGTCAAGGTGCCGCGCGAGATCGCCGAGCGCGCCACGCTGCCGATCGAGCGCATGGTCGCGATCGGCTAGCGACTTACGCACTTCTCAGACCAAGCCTGTTCAATACGGGGCCATGCGGAGGAGGGCTCGACTCAGCGCGCTCGGCGCGGTCGCGGCGTTGGCGCTGCTGGTCCCTGCCACCGCGGGCGCCCAGGACAAGGGCACGGTTCAGCCGAAGATCGTCGGCGGATCGCCGGTCTCGATCTCCCAGTACCCCTGGCAGGCAGCGGTCGCCTGGAGCCCCAGCAAGGTCAGCGGCACCGCGCACGACCGGCAGTTCTGCGGCGGCTCGCTCCTCACCTCGCGAATCGTGATCACGGCCGCCCACTGCGTCTTCGACACGGACCCGGACTGCTTCGGGCTCACCTGCGGCACGCTCCATCCGATCTGCAATGCGGTCACCGACCCGCCCCCGGGAGACGGGACGTGCAGGCTGGACGCGGATGACGTCGACGCGGTGCTGGGCCGCACGCAGCTCTCCCAGCCCGGCGGGGCGGAGGTCTCCGTGATCGGGACGAGCTTGCGCAGCAACTACGACCCGAACTTCCAGGGCGATGGCGTGCCGAGGTTCGACGTCGGCTACCTCGTCCTGTCCCAAGCCTCGTCCCAGCCTCCGATCAAGATCGCGCGGACCGATGAGGCTGGGCTCTGGGCGCCGGGCAGCCCCGTGGACATCAGCGGCTGGGGCCTGAGGGGCGAAGCGGCGGCCGACACCGAGGACTCCCTGCGCGCCACCACCGTGAACATCGTCGACGATCCGAGCTGCAGCGCCGCCTACGGGTCCGACTTCGACCCCGGCACGATGGTCTGCGCCGCCGCTGCCGGAAGGGACACTTGCAGCGGCGACAGCGGCGGTCCGCTCCAGGCCTCGATCGGTGCCGGCTCCTACCGGCTCGTCGGGATCACCGGGTGGGGCGAGGGCTGTGCCGAGCCCGGCTTCCCCGGCGTCTACACCCGCGTCGCCGATCCGGCGATGGCGGCGCTCGTCCAGTCGGACGTCTCGGCGCTCGAGTCGGAGTTCGGCCTGCCGGCGGAGAGCATCTTCGGCGCACCGACCCCGACTACGAAGCAGTCCACAGCGCACCCGTTCGCGAAGTGCAAGCGCATCCACAACAAGAAGAAGCGGAAGCGCTGCATCAAGAAGGTCAGGAAGAGGCTCAAGAGGGCCTGAGCGACCTGCGTTGCCCGTCGGGCCTGGTGCTAGGTTGCGCCCGGAGGGATGTTGGAGATCTTGTTGCGGGTCGCGCTTGGCATCGTGCTCGCGGGCGCCGCGCTCGCGAAGCTCGCTGCGCCGCGCGGGAGCATCGCTGCGCTCGGGAGCTTCGGCTTCGCGGATGGCCCGCTCCGCCCGATCGCCTGGGCCGCGCTGATCGCCGTGGAGCTGGCGCTGGCGGTCGCCGTCATCCTCGGTTCGGATGCCGCCGCCTACGCAGCGGCGGCCCTGATGGGGATGTTCGCGGCGCTCACGGTCTCGGCTCTGCTCAGGGGGCGGGCGGGCGCTCCCTGCGCCTGCTTCGGGCCCCGTTCGAGGATCTCCTGGCTCGGCGCGCTGAGGGACGTGGTCCTCGCCGCGGCCTTCGCCGCGCTCCCGTCGGTCGACTCGATCTCGATCGGAACCGAGGGCTGGCTGGCCATCGGGCTCGGTGTCGCGCTGCTCGCCTGCGCGGCGCTGGCGGTGGGCGTCCTCGGGCTCGCCCGAGAGGTCGGGATGCTCCGCCTCCAGCTCGGCACGCAGGGCGCGCTCGAGATCTCGGGGGAAGGGCCCGAGATCGGTACGCGGGCCGAGGCCCTCTCCGGCCGCCTCGGGCGCAACGGCGCGGACTTCGGGCTGGCCGTCTTCACCTCCGAGGGGTGCGGGATCTGCCAGACGCTCGCGCCCGCGATCGACAACGTCGCCAAGGACCCACGCGTGACGGTGGCCGTCTTCGACGAGGTCGCCGAGGCGGAGCTCTGGCGGAGCCTCGAGATCCCGGGCAGCCCGTTCGCGCTCGCACTCGATCCCGAGGGCACGGTGCTCGCCAAGGGGACGTTCAACAACCTGGCGCAGCTCGAGAGCGTGCTGGCGACGGCGGAGCGGCGGGGGAGACCGGTCGGTGCCTGAGCACCTCGACCGGATCACCGACTCGCTCGCCCGCGATTCCTCGCGGCGCGGCTTCCTCGCGCGGGTCGGCGGCGCACTGATGGCGATCACGGCGGCCCGCACCGTGGGCACGCTGATCGAGCCCGGGGAGTCGGACGCCTTCCACTTCTGCGGCCACACCTTCACCACCGGCTCCTGCCCGCATCCGACCGGGCTGCCGCGGATCGACTCCCGCGGCTACCCGCTGCGGGCCAGCGACGGGCATCCGATCGACGACATCGGCCGGCCCGTCAATGACGCCGGCCAGCCGGTCGACGACGGGGGACAGCTCCTCAAGGGCCCGGACGGCCGCCCGCTGCCGCCCGCGCCCCGTACCCGCATCTGCGACCGCGTCCAGGACATCTACGGGATCGGCACCAACATCGACGGCGCCTGGTACCGGTGCTGCGGCGGCAAGGTCCGCAAGCTGGTCGACTGCTGCTCTCACCACAACACCCGGATCAACGGGGACGCCGCCCTGACCGGCTACTGCTACGGCGGCCGCAAGGTGTTCTGCGTCCAGTACTACGACACGCGGGTGCCCTGCTAGTGGCTCCCACGGGAAGTCACCACTGATGGCGGGCCCGCTCGAGGTCGCGCTCGGCATCGCCGCGCTCCTGATCGGCGCGACCGGGACCTTCTCGCCCTGCGGTCTCTCCGTGATCGACACGATCGGGCCGACGGGTCATACCGGCGGCCGTCGCACGACGATCGCGGCCTGCGCGGCCTTCCTGCCCGGATCGATCGCCGGCGGCCTGCTGACGTTCGGCTCGCTCGCCGTGCTCGGGGAGGCGCTGCATGGCGCAGGCGGACGTGCCTCGTATCTCGTCGCCGCGGCGATCGCCCTGCTTGCAGCGGTCCTCGAGGTTCGCGGGACCCGGATCGTCCCGCAGATCCGCCGCCAGCTGCCCGAGCACTGGCGCCGGGTCATGCCGATGCCCGTCGCGGCCGCCCTCTACGGCGTGCTCCTCGGAATCGGCTTCACCACGTTCGTGCTCTCCTTCGGCGTCTGGGCGCTCGCCGGGGTCAGCCTGGCGGTGGGCGACCCCTCCCTCGGCCTGCTGCTCGGGGGCTGCTTCGGCCTGGGACGGGCGATCCCGATCCTCGCGCTCGCCCCTCTGGCCGGCCGCCCGGCCGGCATCCGCGCGACCGAGCTGATGTGCGAGCGCCCGGGCGTCTACCTCGGCCTTCGCCGTGGCGACGCCGCTGCGCTCGCCGTCTCGGCCCTGGCCCTGATCGTCGTCCCGGGGAACGCCGGCGCCGCCGGGACGAGCGTCGCCCACGCCACCGACCCATCGGCGACGGCGGACGCTCTGCTCTTCCAGCGGCTGGGAGGGCCGGCGGTGATGAGCCGCGGTGGGCCCGAGATCCAGCTGCCCGGCGCACACCCGGCGATCGGCGGGCGGTACGTCGCCACGGTTCAGGGGAACTCGGTCCTGATCTTCGACCGCGCGACGCTGCGGCCACTCGCCCGGATCGACGCGGCCGGCGCGGACGCGATCGCGGTCTCGGACAGCTGGCTCGCCTACCGCGCCTCCTCCGGTTCAGGGGACGCCATCTACATCCGCTACATCGCCAACCCGGCGGCGCCGGCCCCGCCCCTGCAGGTGGCGTCGCAGGGCGGGGCGGGTCAGCTCAGCCGCCCGGCGATCGACGGAGGCATCCTGCTCTACGCGATCGCGACGCCCGGGGGAAGCCGCGTCGTGCAGCGGGTGATGGGCACGCGCAAGCACCGCGCGTTGGTGCGCTCCCCGAGGCTGCTGCTCTTCGATCCGTCGATCAAGGGCCGCTCCTTCGCCTATGTGCGAACCGATGCGCGCCGCAGCCGGCTGATGGTCCGCCGCCGCCACGCTCATGGTGCCGGCCGCGTGCTGCTCTCGCTGGGCCGCTCCAAGGGCGTGCTCTGGTCGAACGCGCTCACCGACTCCATCGCCTACGCGACGATCGTCCAGCCGAGCTCCGGGAATCCCGATGCCACCATCGTCGGTGTCGGCCGGCGTCATCCGAAGCGCTTCCATCAGCGGGGTCCACGCGGCGGCGGAAACCACCGTTTCTGATCTCCTGGGCGTAGGGTGTCCTCAAACCAGACGTAGGGAGGTGAATCGTGAGGAAGCTCGTCCTGCCCGCCGTCCTCGCGCTCGCGCTCGTGCTGCCGGCCCAGGCGGCGGCGAAGACCAAGCAC
>JBKPTM010000383.1:0-9106 GCA_046765935.1 Actinomycetota bacterium
CGCCTTCTGCCTCTACCTAGACAGCGCCGGCCGCCGGGCCTGGGTTACCCGCTGATACTCCGCTAGGCGAGCTCGCGCTCGACCCGCTGCCAAGCTAGGGTCGCGCCGGACGCCTACGAGCCGGAGACGTCTGACGCGAACGCCTCGAAGGCGTCCACGTAGCGGTCGATGTGCTCCTGCTCGTGGGCGATCGAGAGCGTCCACTCCTCCTCGACGCCCGGTGTCATGAAGATGCCGTGGTTCATGTGGTAGAGCCAGGCGAGGGTGGAGAGCTCGCCGTCGACCTTGGTCAGGTAGTCGCGGTACTCGTAGATCGGCTCGGGGGCGAAGATCACGCAGCCCTTGGCGCCCAGTCCCTGCGTGTAGGCGGGCAGCCCGTACTTCTCGATCACCTCGTCGCAGCGCTCCTTGAGCGCCTCATTGGTCTCCTCGAGCTTGTCGTAGACGTCGGGCGTCAGCACCTTGGTGAGAGTGGCCTCTGCGGCCGCCATCACCAGCGGGTTGCCGTTGAAGGTCCCGATCTGGTGAACCTTGTCTGAGGCGACGACTTCGCCCAGCTCGGCGGTCATCCCGATCGCGCCGCCTGGGTAGCCGCCGCAGATCGCCTTGGCCAGGCAGATCATGTCCGGCTCCACGCCGAAGCGCTGGGTCGCGCCGCCGTAGGAGATCGTGGCGCCGGTCTTCACCTCGTCGAAGATCAGCTTGGCGCCGTGCTCGTCGCAGAGCTCGCGCACCCGCTCCAGGTACCCCTCCTTCGGCGGGATGACGTTGATGTTCATCATCGCCGGCTCGATGATCATCCCGGCGATCTCTCCCTCGTGTTTCTTGAAGACTCCCTCGAGGATCTCGGCGTCGTTGAAGGGAACCGGCACGGTCAGGTCGACGACCGCCTGCGGATAGCCCGAGCCGAATGGGATCGCGTTCGGGCTCTCGCGCGGACCTAGCTCGTCGAGCTCTGGATAGCAGGAGACCATCACGGCGTCGTGGTGGCCGTCGTATGAGCCCTCGACCTTGATGATCAGGTCGCGGTCCGTCGCGCCACGGGCGAGGTGGACCGCGGACATAGTGGACTCCGTCCCGGAGTTCGAGAAGCGCCACATCGGTAGCCCGAAGCGCTCCACTAGGTTCTGCGCCGAGACGATGGACCCGTTGGTGGGGGCGGCGAAGTGGGTGCCCTCGTCGTGGCGGGCCTTGACGGCCTCGCCGATCACCGGGTTGGCGTGACCGACGCACATCACGCCAAAGCCGTTGTGGAAGTCGACGTACTCGGAGCCGTCGACGTCCCAGACGAGAGCGCCCTTGCCGCGGTCGATGTACACCGGCCACGGGTCGTTGAGCTGGAAGGAGGAGGGGACACCGCCCGGCATCACCTTGCGGGCGCGGTCGAAGTACTCCGCCGAGGCCGGCGTGTGCTCGCGGAAGCGCGCCATCTGCTCCTCCGTGAGCTGGTTGATCAGCTTGCGGTCGATGGTCGTCTCGGCCGCGGTCCCTCGCTGCGCCATCAGGCCCGCAGCGTATCGGGGAGGGGCTCGAATCCAGGGCGACGGGACATCGAAAGTGCGAACGTGGCGCACGCCAAAGAGGCCAACGCGGCGACGTAGAAGGCGGCCGAGTAGCCCCCGATCGCGGCGGCTGCTCCGACCGTCGGCGAGCCGACCAGCATGCCGAGGTCGAAGCTTGCCGTGAAGGTGCCCATCGCGACACCTCGTCGCTCCGGCCCCACGCGGTTGATCGCGACGAGCGAGAGGGACGGGAAGAGCAGCGAGAACGCCGCGCCCATGCCGATGGCGCCGAGGATCACGACCGCGAGGTCCTGGGCGGCGCCCAGCAGAACGAGCCCGACCGTCTCGACCAGCGCGGCGCCCACGGCGCAGCGGGCCGCACCAATCCGGTCGGGGAGCCCTCCGGCAACGAGCCGAGTCAGCACGACGGTTGCAGCGAACACGCTGAAGACGGCGGGGCCGTGCCCGATGCCCCGCTCGTCCAGGCTGAGGATGATGAATGCCGACACCGCGGCGAACCCGAAGACGCAGAGGGAGAAGGTGGCCCCCGGGCCGAGCGCCTCGCGCGAGATGAATGGGCCGTGGTCGACGTCTTCCCTGGTCCGATACCCCTCGGGCAGCCGCGAGGCGATCCCGGCTCCAAGCAGAGGCGCCCCAGCAGCGAAGGCCCAGACGAGATGAAACCCGCCGGCGTGCTGCAGCAGCACGCCGATGGGCGGGCCCAGCGTCAGCCCGGTCCAGATCGCGAGGCCGTAGAGGCCGATCATCCGACCGCGTGTTTCCTCCGGCGCCATGTCGACGTTCCATGCGGACCCGGCGGTGAACACCGTCCCCTCACCGGCGCCGAGGAAGAGACGGGCCACGATCAATCCCGCGATCCCGGCGGGGACGAAATAGAGAGCGCCGGCCGTGGCCGCGAGCAGGCAGCCAACGACGACCGTGGGCTTGCGCCCGCGCCGATCCGCGAGGTTGCCCGCGATCGGGCGGCAGACGATGCCCGTGAAGGCGAAGGCGCCGGTGACGATGCCGACCTCGAGGTCGGAGCCGTCCAGGTTGTCCTTGACGTAGTGGGGGAGGACCGCGAGCGTCGCGCCGACGGCGAGCAGCCCGAGGTTGGTGACGATGAAGATCCCCGCGAACCCGGCCAAGTCCCGCCTCATCGCAGCTCGGCGCGCCGGATCTTGCCGCTGGGGGTCTTCGGCAGCTCGTCCGCGAACTCGACGATGCGCGGGTACTTGTACGGAGCCGTCTCCCGCTTGACGTGCTCCTGCAGCTCGGCGGCGAGCCGATCGGATGGGTCGCCGTCGGCGAGCACCACGATCGCTCGTACGACGGAGCCACGCTCCTCGTCGGGGGCCGGGACCGCCGCGGCCTCGGCCACCGCGGGATGCGAGACCAGCGCGGACTCCACCTCGAAGGGGCCCACGCGGTACCCCGCGGTGATGATGATGTCGTCGTCCCGGCCCTCGAACCAGAGGTAGCCCTCCTCGTCCTGGCGGACGTCGTCGCCGGTCGGCCACCACTCGCCCTCGAAGGGCCGCTCGCCCAGGTAGTGGCTGAAGAAGGTGGGAACCGTCTCCGGCCTCACCTGCAGCTCCCCCTCGCTGACACGCACCTCGATCCCGGGCAGCGGCCGGCCCATCGACCCGTCCCGCTCGGGATCGTCCTCGTCCGGGCGCATCCCGGTGACGGGACCGGTCTCCGTCTGTCCGTACCCGTCCCCGATGCCGACTCCCATCGCCTCCCGGAAAGCGCGGATCACCTCCGGGTTGAGCGGCTCGCCCGCGGAGACCATCCGGCGCAGGGATCGGATGGCGCGCAGCTCGGTCCGCTTGGCAAGGATCCGGTACTCGGTCGGCGCCTGGCAGAGAACGTTGACGCCCTCGCGCTCGATGATCTCGAGGCGCTCCTCGGGATCGAAGCGAGCGTCGTGGATCAGCGCGGCGGCCCCACGGAGCCACGGAGCGATGAAGACGTTGCGGGTCGATTTCGACCAGCCGGGCGCGGCGGTGCACCAGGCGAGCTCCCCCTTGCGCGCACCCACCCAGTGCTCGGCCTGGAGGCTCTGGCCGGTCAGGTAGCGCTGCGGGTAGGCCACGCCCTTCGGGTCGCCGGTGGTACCCGAGGTGAAGATGATCACCGCCGGGTCATCCGGGCCCAGGTCGGCGATCTCCGCCGGCGTCTCCTGCGGGAGGTCCTCGTCGAGGGCGTCGGCGACCTCGGCCATCGTCATGGCGGCGACTCCCTCGGGGAGCTCGCCGAGCAGGTCCTCCTCGCCGATGCAGAGCTTCGGCGCCGCCGCCTGCACCCTGACCTCGAGGTCCTTGCGGCGGAGCTGGGGGTTGCAGGGCATCGCGACCGCGCCCATGCGGAAGCAGGCGAGCATGCCGAGGACCCACTCGATCCGGCTGCCGGCCAGCGTCATCACCGTGTCGCCGCGCCCGACGCCCCGCGCCGCCATCGCGCCCGAGAGCCCGGCGCTGCGCGCGATCAGCTCCCCGAAGTGCCACTCGCGCCGGTTCCCGAGGGCATCGAGCGCGACGATGCCCAGCGTGGACGCCGGCGCACGCTCCATCACGTCCTCGATGAAGTTCACGCGCGCAAGTCTGGCGGGTGCGAGCGGCAGAGTGCCGGGCGCTAGCCGGGCGGGGGGCGCTCCTCCCGGCTGGAGCTCACGTGGACGGCTGGCGCAGGGGAACCCGGGCACCCGGGAAGTAGTGGACCCGGACCGGGACACCGCGCTCGTTGTCGCCCACGAAGATGAAATCGACCGGCTGCCAGATGGCCGTGTTGATGTACTTCCTCATCCCTTCGTTCTCGAGCTCGAAGCAGACGCCGCTCGCCCTGGTGTCCTCGCCGCTCACAAAACGTCTCTCGAGCAGGTCGCGGTTGTGCATCGTGAGCTGGGTCGCGATGTGAGTGTTGCGGTGCGCGGAGGCGACGAAGGTCCGGAAGTACCACAGGTCCAGCCCTAGCTGGGCGCTTCTCTGGATGTAGGCCGTCGAAAGTGCCACGACGCCCTCGTCGCGGTCCAGTACCACGTTGAGGGTCTCGTGGACCCGGCGCTGCGCCTCGTCGTCCGGCACCACCCGTTCGCGCGCCCAGAGCGCCAGGATCGCGTTGGCCACGTCGGGGTTCCCCGTGTAAGGCTCGACCCGGTAGCGCTCGTCGATCGACCAGTCGGTCGCTAGGGACTGCTCCATGGTCAGCGAATTCGGCACCCCCGGCTCGGCCGGCGCATCCCAGAACCACCGGACCCGCACCTGGCGCCCGTCGGCGAGATGCCCGGCGAAGATCAGATCCTCCTCCGGCCAGATCGCCTCGGGTCTGCGCGCCGCGTCAGACCCTTCCAAGAGGACGCACACGCCGAGCGGGCCCGGGCGACCAGGTTCGTACTCTGACTCGAGCGCGTCGAACGCGGTGGTGAACATCTCTGTCGGGAGCTCTTCGGAGTCATCGGCGGCGAAGCTCCGATAGACCCACATCGGGCGTGCGGGAGGTCTGGGCATCGCCTCATAGACGGAGTTGACGGCGGTGATCTCATCCGATTCGTCACGGGCGACGCAGACGACCGCTGGTAGGCGCTCGCGCGCGGCCTCCTCGTTGAGCGCGCCCTGGTCCGACCAGAAGCGCAGGATCTGCTCCGAGCGCCGATCGTCGAGCGCGCCTCGGACGACCTCGATCTCTGCCCCACCCGGCGACATCGGCGCGATGCTAACGGCGCTCGGCGGGACGAATCAGGCGGTAGCCTGCCGCGCCTGGTGGGACGGATTCGAAACGCCGCGGCCTGGGGGATCAGTGCGGCTGCGTTCGCCTCGTGCGCCGTCGCGGTCGCCGGCTGCGGCGGGGGAGGGGATGACGCGACTTCGACTGCCGCCGGCGTAACCACCGCTCCGGAGATCACGAGTCCCGCAGGGCTCGGCCCGGGCGCGATTTCGACGCCGACCTCCCCAAATGGGCCGGGTACGAGCGGCACTCCGGGGCCGAATGCAGCTCCCGGAGGGCCGCCACTCGGGCAGGCGCTGTCGCCGTTTCGCAGCTGCCTGAGGCAGCACGGCGTCGACCTGCCGCCGCTGGGCGACTCGGAGGCGCTCCGCCGGGCATACCAGCAGGACCCCGAGCGGTTCCGCTCTCAGGTCGAGAGGGGATTCGCGTGCATCCCAGAGCTACCGCCCCGGATGCGGGCCTACGCCGAGCGGTTCAGGCATCGCTTCGAGCAGCGAACGCAGGGTTGACTTCCGTCGCCGCGCGCGGCTAGGGTGCGCCGCGGTAGAGGGAGTGATCGGCGCGGTGAGGGCCGCGGAAAGGGAGTGTGGGGATGGCGAAGAGGCAGCGGCGGAGGCGCGAGGAACGGCGGCGCCGGCACGCGAGCCGATCCGGTTTGACGCTCCGCACCAGCGTCCTCACCGGGGCCGGCCTTACGGCGGGAGCGGTCCTCGGGACGGGCGGTGTCGCTAATGCCGCGGACTTCACGGTCACCAACCTGAGCGACGGCCCATCCCCAGGTCCAGCCGGAAGCCTTCGAAAGGCCATCACGGACGCCAACGCCAATCCCGGATTGGACAACGTCGTCTTCGACTCGTCGCTCAGCGGCGCTGTTTACCTGGCCTACGGCGCCCTGGAGATCACGCAGGAGCTCACTGTGCAGGGCCCGGGGGCGGGCACCCTACGGATCGACGGGTACTTCAACTACTCACGCCTGATTACGGTAGATCCAGACGTTGCCGGGGACCCCGTGACGATCTCCGGTCTCTCATTGGCCTACGGGTTCGCCGGCAGGGGTGGTGCGATCTCGAACCTAGGTTCGAAGCTGACGGTTGCAGACGACCTCATCTACGCCAACGCCGCGGACAGTCCCGGGATCGGAGGTGGGGCCGTCTATGACTCGGGTGAGTACGCAAGCGGTGCCGAGACACTGATTCTCAACTCCACGATCGTCGGCAATGTGGCGACCAACGGCGCAGGCGGGGGCATCGGATCTTCCGCCCAGCTGGGCACCATCCGGAACTCGACGATCGCGGGCAACACCGCGGCGACGAATGGCGGGGGCCTCCTCTCCGCAAATGGCGGCACGCTGCAGGACTCCACCGTCGCCGGGAACTACGCGTACGGCAGCGGCGGCGGCATCGACGAGTCCGGCAGCGGGACGCCGCACGTAACGCTCGAGAACTCGCTCGTCGGCGACAACGCCGCCGGGACCGGCGGGCAGGATCTGTTCGGCACGGTTCAGTTCGACGCGCAGTTCAGCCTGCTCGAGAACACGTCCGGCGTCACCGTGAACCCCACCGTCGCGAACTCGAACATCACGGGCGCTGATGCGGCGCTTCCCTCGTACCTGAGCTTCACCGGCGGACCGACGCCGACGCTGCTTCCGGCGTACAACAGCCCGGTCATAGACCAGGGCCTGACCGCCGGCGGAGTCAGCACCGATCAGCGCGGTCTGCCCCGTCCGTTTGACCTGCCGTCGTTCACGAACTCGACGGCTGCGGGCGCGGACGGCGCGGACATGGGTGCCGTGGAGATGACCACCAACGAGACGACCCCGGCGGACCTCAACGTGTCAGTCACGGACTCGCCGGACCCGGTGACGGTCGGAGACCCGCTGAACTACGCGTTCCACGTCCAGAACAACGGGCCCGAGGACGCCACGGGCGTCGTCCTGACCGAGCTGATCCCGACGCACGTCTCGCTTAGCACGCTGTCGGGCGACTGCGCAGTCACGGGCACCGATCCGCTCTACGGCACGTACATCGACTGTGACCTCGGGGACCTGGCGAGTGGGGGATCGTCGACGAGGAACTTCACCGTGACGCCCCAGAGCGACGCCGCGTCGGCTCCCTACATCACGGCCTACGCGGCGGTTTCGGGTGACCAAGCGGATCCGAACACCTACAACAACTTCTCCTACACAGACACGGTCGTGCAGAAGCCGCCGTCACCGCAGCAGCCGCCGACCGTCACGCCGCCTCCTCCAGGCAAGTCGAACGTCGCGGCGGCGGTGAAGCGCTGCAAGAAGAAGTTCCGCCATAACGCCAAGAAGCGGAAGAAGTGCATCAAGCGCGCCCGGGGCAGGGCGGCGTCGAGCGTGGAGAGGCGATGGACGACGGCACAGCCGGTTCACCCCTTCACCGAGCGCCCGCGTCCGCGTGGAATCCGGCCGCTTGCTCTCAACTCGCGCCTGAACAGGCTGAACGACGGGCGCTAGGGCCCGAAGCGATGAAGTGCATCAAGAAGGCGAAACGCCTTCCGCTATAGCGCTCAGCTCGTCAGCTCGAGCCGCGTCCGCACTGCCGAGGCGGACGGCGCGATGTCATCCGATAGGCGGCCGAGGAAATCCGCGAGCGATGGTTGAAGTTCCAGTGCTCGGCGCACGAGGTTGAGCCCGACCTCGAGGTCATCCTGAGCGGCGCCCAGCCCGAGCCAGAGCAGCAGCTGGGGGCTCTCCTCAGAGAGACCGACGGCCTCCATCCCCGCTTGCATCGCTCCCTCGCTGTCGCCGGCTGTACCCAGCTCCTCCGCGCGATCGAGCAGCGTGTAGGCGCGATGCATGCGTAGGGCCCGTGAGAGCTCGGCCAGGGGGTCGTCGTGGTAGTCGACCCGCAGGTCGGCGCTCCGGCGCCACGCGTCGCCGTCCGGCGGGACGACCAACAGCGCCGCCGACATCCGGCCGCGGGCGTCGCCGCCGGCCGCCTGGCCGGCCTCGAGCGAGGAGAGGAGGCGAACGGCGAGCTCGCCCTCCGCCGCGTCGAAGGCCTCGGCCATCGCCTCGGGCACGCCGTCCGAAGCCATCATGTTCGCCTGGCAGCGGCAGTCGACAGCGGTCGCTTCGCCGGCGTAGGAGACGCAGTGCTCGCCGGTGAACCCGGCCGCGTCACCGTTCGCCGCCAGAACGCCAAGCTGGCGCATCGCGGGCTTCGTGTCGGACTCGATCAGCCGCTCGACCACTTCGGTCGCGCTGGCGCCCTCGCGCAGCATCTCGAGTCCACGGGGACCGAAGGAGACCTCGACGAACGACTGCGTCGCGACGGCACCCACGCCGGGCTCGGCGAAGGGCACGATGCCGCCCACTCCCGGCCAGGCAGTGAAGACCGCCACTCCGAGCTCGCCGGTGTCCGGGTCCCGAGCGACGATCGACGCCGTCATCGTCGACGAACGCTATCGCCGCAATTCGGTGCCGTCGTAGAGCTTCTTGACGACGACGCCGCCGGGCGGGGCGGCCTCGACGCAGAGGTTGCAGAGGACACACTCGTCGAGGTTCTCGCGGACGATCGCGACCTTGCCGTCGTCGTCGGCGTAGATGTCGACGGGGCAGACCTCCTCGAGCTTCGACGCCAGCTCGGCGTCGTCGCGGATCTCGTCCGAGACCTCGACGTCGATGAAGATGCCCTGCAAATCCTGGGTTTCCGCCATTAGACCGGGGCCCCCAACTTTCCCTTGACCGTGTTGGGGATCTCGTCGATCCGCTCGACCACCGGGATGCCGGCGGCCTCCAGCCGAGCGATTTTTTGCGTCGCGGAGTCCTCGGCCCCCTCGACGATCGTGCCGGCGTGGCCGAAGCTCATGCCCTGCATCTCCTCGTCGTCCATGAACTTGCCGGCCATGAA
>JBKPTM010000384.1:0-6804 GCA_046765935.1 Actinomycetota bacterium
AGATGGGTCAGCCGATGAAGCACACCGCGCACGGATACTGGCTCGAGGAGGCGGGGGAGCGCCCGCCTCTACCGCTGGCCGAGGGAGAGCTGAGCTGCGACGTCCTCGTGGTCGGCGGCGGCTACACGGGCATGTGGACCGCCTGGCGGATCTCGCAGCTCGAGCCGGAGGCGAGCGTGATCGTGATCGAGGCCGACCGCTGCGGCCAGGGGCCGAGCGGCCGGAACGGCGGCTTCGCCAACGCGATGTGGTTCAGCGCGCACACCCTGCGCGAGCGCTTCGGCGGGCCGGCGGCGGTAGCCGTCGCGCGGGCGGCTCAGGATGCGGTCGACGAGATCGGCCGCTTCTGCTCCGAACAGGACGTCGATGCCTGGTACCGGCAGAGCGGCTACCTGCAGCTCTCGGCGGCGCCCGCCCAGGACGGCGTCTGGGACGGGGCCGTCGCGACCTGCCGCGAGCTGGGCGCGCGCGCCGAGGTCGAGGAGCTGAGCGCCGATCAGGTGGCGGAGCGCTGCTCCTCGCCCCGCTTCCGCGGCGGCGTGCACTACCCGGGCTCGGCGACCGTGCAGCCCGCGCGACTCGCCCTCGGCCTGCGCGAGCGGCTCGCCGAGCGCCCCGGCGTCAGGGTCTTCGAGCGATCGCCACTCCGGCGGCTGCGGGCCGGTCAGGGGGGCTGCCTGACGGAGACGCCCGGCGCGCGAATCCGAGCGGGCTCCTGCGTACTCGCGCTCGGACCCGCCTGCGGCGCCGCCGGTTCCCCCCTGCGCGGGCGCCTCACCGTGACCTCGAGTCACATCGTGCTGACCGAGCCGGTGCCCGACCTGCTCGAGGAGATCGGCTGGACGGGCGGCGAGTGCATCACCGACAGCCGGGCGATGGTCCACTACCTCCGAACCACGCCCGACGGGCGAATCGCCTTCGGCTGGGGAGGCGGCCGGATCGCCTACGGCGCGCGGCTGGGTGGGCGGACCGAGCTCGATCCCAATATCGCGGCCCAGGTCGCCTCCCATCTGCGTTCGTTCTTCCCGGGCCTCGAGGGTCGCCGGATCACCCACGCCTGGGGCGGGCCGATCGACGTCTCGCCGACCCACCTGCCGGCGGCCGTTCGGGTCGGTTCCGACCGGGTCTATGGGGTCTTCGGCTACACGGGCAACGGGGTCGGCCCGTCTCTGATGCTGGGGCGGATCGCGGCGTCCCTCGCCCTCGACCGCCGCGACGAGCACTCGCGGCTGGCCCTGGTCGATCCCGATCCGCGCCGGGTGCCGGCAGGGCTCGCCTCGTGGCTGGGGGGAAACGCGATCAGGGCCGGCCTGCTCGCCAAGGAGGCCGCCGACGAGAACGGGGCGACCGCCGGTCCGGTGAGCAGGGGCCTCGCGGCGATCCCCGAGCGAATCGGTTTCCACATCGGTCGGTGACGCCGCGATAGATTCGAACGCGATGTGACGCCGATCCGATCAGGGAGGCTGGAAGCCTCCATATGGGGACTGGTCCTGGCGGCTGCTTATTTCGCCTCGGCGAAGCTCGGGCTCACGCTCGCCTTCTCCAACGAGAGCGTGACGGCGGTCTGGCCGCCGACCGGAATCGCGCTCGCCGCCCTCGTGCTCTGGGGGCGCCGTCTGTGGCCGGGCGTACTGCTGGGCGCCTTCCTCGCCAACGTCACGACCGACGTCCCGGTCTACACGGCCGCCGGGATCGCCGTGGGCAACACGCTGGAGGCGGTCGTCGGGGCATACCTGCTCGATCGATTCGGCTTCCGCCCCACTCTGCAGCGGCTCGGAGACATCTTCGCGCTCGCCCTGCTCGCGGGCGTGATCAGCACGGCGGTCAGCGCGACGATCGGGGTCGCCAGCCTCAGCCTCGGCGACTCCCTCTCCGGGAGCGCGCTCTCGGCGTGGCGCGTCTGGTGGCTGGGCGACATGGGAGGCGACCTGCTGGTCGCGTCCCTGATCTTCGTCCTCGTCACCAACTGGCCCTACCGCAACCTGCCGGGAACCGCGGCCGAGGCGGTCGTGCTCATCTCGGTGCTCGTCGGAACCTCGCTCGTCGTCTTCACCCACGATTCCCCCGCCGCCTACCTGACGTTCCCGATCATGGTCTGGGCCGGGCTTCGGTTCCTGCAGCCCGGCGCGACCATCGTCGCGGTTGCCCTCGCGATCGTGGCGGTGGCCTTCACGGCCAACGACTCGGGGCCATTCGTTCGCCCCTCGCAGGACGCCAGCCTGCTCCTCGCCCAGGGCTTCTCGATGATCGTGGGGCTGACGGGCCTGATCCTCGCGACCATCACCTCTCAGCGCCGGGAGGCCGAGCGCCGGGCCCAGCGCCTGGCCCACGAGCTGCAGACGGGGCTCCTGCCACCTGAGCTCCCGGAGATCCCCGAGTTCGAGGCGGCCGGCTGGTACCGGGCAGGCATGCAGGGCCAGGAGGTCGGCGGCGACTTCTATGACGTCTTCAAGGCGAGCCCGGACCGCTGGGTCGCGGTGATTGGGGACGTCTGCGGCAAGGGGCCCGAGGCCGCCTCGCTGACCGCCCTCGCGCGCTACACGCTGCGGGCCGTCGGCCACCAGGCGAGTGGTCCCAGCGACGCGCTTCGAGCGCTCAACGAGGCCATCCTCGAACAGAGATCCGATCGCCGCTTCATGACCGCGGTCCTGGTGCAGCTCGATGTCGCCAGCTCGGCCCATACCCTGGCCGTCAGCAACGGCGGGCATCCGTCTCCGCTCCTGGTCCGTGCCCAGGGTGAGGTCGAGGAGGTGGCCGGCAAAGGAGGGATGCTGCTCGGGATCTACTCCGACGCCGAGCTGGTCGACCAGCGGGTCGAGCTGCTGCCCGGCGACGCGCTCGTGCTCTTCACCGACGGGCTCGTGGAGAGGCGCGACCGCCACGACGATCCAGCCGGCCGGATCAGGCAGCTGCTGCGAGACGGCGCCGGCGCCAGCGCCAAGGAGACGGCGGCGCGCCTTGGTCAGATGGTGTTGAGCGATGGATCAAGGCCCGACGACGACGTGGCGGTGGTCGTCCTGCGCCGGGTCCTCTCGGGAAACGGCGCAGGATCGGAGGTGCGGAGCGAATCGATCACCGCCGACCTCGAGCCGAATCCGCGCTGCCCGACCGAGGCGCGAGCGGCCCTCTCGCCGCTTGGCGATGCGCTCGACGCGCAGGTGTACATGGACCTGTCCCTCCTGGTGAGCGAGCTCGTCACCAACAGCGTGCGGCACGCGGGGCTCAGCTCACGCGACCTGATCCGGCTTCGCGTCGGGCTTTCGGATCGCGTGATCCGCGTCGAGGTGAGCGATCCGGGCGAGGGCTTCGGCGCCAAGATCACCGGGCCGACGCCTGGGGAGCCGGGTGGATGGGGCCTCTTCTTGACGGAGCGACTCGCGGATCGCTGGGGGGTCGATCGCGAGGGCGGCTGGACCACGGTCTGGCTGGAGCTGGACGTCGCCCCGACCGGTCTCGTTGCGGGCTGAGCGCGCCTAGCCCGGCGGCTCGTCGACGAGCTCCATCCGCTGCGCGACCCCGGTCAGCTCCATGACCTCGTGGACCCGGTCGGTGCCCCTGACCACGACGAATCGAGATCCGTTCGCCCGCACACGCTGGTCGGCCATGATCAGGGCCCGCAGCCCAGAGGAGTCGATGAAGGTGAGTCCCCGCAGGTCGAGGACGAAGGTCGCCGTGTCGGGAGCCTCGTCCAGGGCGAGCAGCCGCTCGAACTGATCGACACCGGCCATGTCGAGCTCGCCCGTCAGGCGCAGCAGCCGCACGCCTCCGTCCTCGGAGACGGCGATCTCCAGCACGTCGCTTGCGTTCTTGCGTTCCGTGAGAGCCACCCTATAGCGGGCAGCCGGCTCGACCAGCTAGTCCCCCAGCTGTCCGCGCACCGCCCCGTTGGGGAAGCTCGGCAGGCTGTGGAAGTTCACGTAGTAGTCCGTCGGGTCCTTGCGGATCGCCTTGATCAGGCCTCGATCGACACCTTCGATGCAGTCGCTGATCGAGTCGGTGCCGGCGAATGAGCCGGTGAACAGAGGCACCACGATCGGTCCGGCAACACCTGCCGGCGCGTTGTGGATATGACCCGCGAAGACCTGTCCGTCGATCCCGGTCCAGCTGAGGTCGAAGCAGATCCGTCCCTTGCCCTGGTTGAGCCTCAGGTCGGCCTGGCCGGTCGCATCGAGGTCGCCCGGACCGGGGATCTCCTCGGCCCCGCTCAGCGTGGTCGAGAGGGGACGGCCGCCGGTGCCCGCACCGGCCGGGCTCGCCACCGCAAGGGCAGTCGCAAGGCTCGCGATCAGTATTAGAAGACGTTTGCCCATGACTCCTCCTCCGCTCAAACGTGGTTCGTCCTTGAAGGAGGCGCATACCCGCTCCTTACTTGTTCAGTCGGCCGACGACCCCGATCCTCTGGCCGGGGCAGGCACTGGTCTTGGCGCAGTGGAAGCCTGCCCAGACCGTGCCATCCGGCCCGATCGCGTCGGTGCCGTAGAAGAAGCGGTCGCCGAACGTCTCGCTATCAGCGGCGTTGACCAGCGGCTCGGCGGGGTCGTTGACGGACGCGCTCCAGAAGCGGGGCCGCCCGGTGAAGACGTTGTGGCTCTCGGTGATATAGCCGTTGAAGTGGCCGCCGTCGGTGGTCCCCAGGTACGAGAGCGCGACCTCGCCGCGCTTGCGGACGGCCACCGCCACGCGCCGGACCGCCCGCACGCCGGGAGGCGCGACCATCAGCGGAGGGTTCCAGCTGGCCCCGTGATCGGTCGACGTGCTCAGGTACGGGAGGTCGCCGGGTCCTCTCCAGGCGAAGTAGAGGTTGCCGCGGGAATCGACGGTGGTCCCGGATGTGTAGATGTCCTCGAGCCCGGAGCCGACGATCGGGCGAAACTGCCAGCTGGCCCCCTCGTCGTGGCTGATCGCGACGCCCAGCGCGCCGCACAGCGTGGTCGGGAAATAGAGCACGCCATCGGGACCCGCGACGCCGGGTCGCGACGGATGGCGCTCGTCGCAGCCGGGCGGCAGGGCGGGATCAGGGAAGCTGCCCACGAAGCTGAACGTGGGGCCACCGTCGAGCGACTTGTAACACCACAGATTGCTCGGGGCGATGTCGATGTTGTTGGCGCAGTAGTAGACGACGTGTGGGTAGTTGACCGGCTTCGCACCGCCCGGTGGCGCCGGGCCCTCGAGCAGCTTCTCCCCACCCTGCGAGGGGCAGGGGACGGACGGGTTCGTATGCCAGGTGTCTCCGTCGTCGTCGCTCCAGTCGACCCTCGCGCCACACAGCTGCGGCAGCGTCCTCACGAACCAGATTCGCGAGGTGTCCGGGTCGATGCTCATCCACGGGGGCACCAGGCCGCCGGTGGCGGGGGACTGGGTGTTCAGCGGAGTCCAGCTGGCTCCCAGGTCCCGAGAGCGGACCACGAACTCCGGCCCCTGCAGGGTGTTGGTCGGTGGCGGGGAGGTGTTCTCGAGAAGCGGCGCGTAGAAGACTGAGCCCGAGCGGCTGACGCCGACCGAGCCCGCCTCGCTGGTCGTGCCGACGAAGGCCATGCAGGGCACCGGGGCCGAGGCTCGCTTGCCGGGAGCCGGAACGCCACCGGCGTAGTGGGCAACCGCGGGCCGGCTTGGATCGCAGCCCGGTCCTTCAGGGCCTTTCTTCGCGACGGCCGAGGACGCGGTGGACGCCGCCAGCGCCAGTACAAGGCTCAATGCCAGGCAAACACGGGCCAGGCTTTGATACATGCCGCGTCATTTGTATCATCCGTCGGCAGGCGACCCCAGGGTGGATGAGATGAAGAGAGCGATTGCGCTTCGGCTCGCAACGTTCGCGGCGGTGGTGTTGGGTCTGCTCTTTGCTGCACCGGCGGCGGTCGCCAAGCACCCGCCCGCCCTCGACCCATCGAGCATCCATCCAATGGTCTTCGTCCACGGCGGAACCGGGTCGGGCGGCCAGTTCGAGTCCCAGAAGATGCGGTTCACCGAGAACGGCTATCCGGATGACTACGTTCGGGTCTTCGAGTACGACTCCAGCTTCACCGTCGAGTCGCCGGCCGACGTCCAGGCGAGACTCGACGCCTTCATCAACCAGGTGAAGCAGGAGACCGGCCGCAGCCAGGTCGATCTGCTCGGGCACTCGCTGGGCACCGCCGTCTCCCAGACCTACCTGAACAGCTCTCCGGCGCACGCCGCGAACGTCGCGCACTACGTGAACATCGACGGCGCGCAGGCGGCCTCACCGCCGGGCGGCGTACCGACCCTGGCCATCTGGGCCGGTCGGGGAACGCCGGGGCGCTCGATCGGAGGGGCGACGAACGTCACGGTCCCCAACCAGACGCACGTTCAGTCGGCGACCTCCCCGGAGTCCTTCGCGGCGATGTTCAGGTTCTTCACCGGCCGGGCCCCCGATACGACCGACATCGTCCCCGAGCACGGCAAGATCACGATCGCCGGGCGGGCGGTGCTGTTCCCGCAGAACGTCGGCGTGCCGGCCGGCACCTCGCTGACGATCTGGAGGGTCAAGGGCTCAAACGGCCAGCGGATTGCGCATCCGGTCGCGACCCCGGCCCTGGCGAGCGATGGTTCCTGGGGCCCGGTCACCGTCCAGAGCGGCAAGCGGTACGAATTCGTCCTCGAGCAGCAGGGCCAGTTCCACCACTTCTTCTATGAGCCGTTCCGCCGCAGCGACGACCTGATCCGGTTGCTGACGAACGTGCCGGGGACGAGCTTCGACCTGATCCTGTCTCGCAGCGTGAACCACGTCGACCTGATCATGGTCAGGTACAAGGAGCTCTGGGGCGATCAGGGCTCGCAGAACGACGT
>JBKPTM010000385.1:0-3216 GCA_046765935.1 Actinomycetota bacterium
GGCCTACGACACGTTCGACGTCGCCTTCAGCCTGATCGGAGTTCCGGCCGATCACGTGAACGAGACCGTCCCGGGGTCGAACCTGCTCTCCGTAGACCCCCAGCTGGGCGCTCTAGCCGACAACGGCGGGCCGACCGAGACCCAGCTCCCGGCCGATACGAGCCCTGTGATCGACCAGGGATCGAAGTTCGGACTCTGCGAGGACCAGCGCGGCCTGCTCCGGCCGGTCGATCTGCCCGATCACCCGAACTCCACCGCAGCCGGCGCCGACGGCTCCGACATGGGCGCCGTCGAGCTCGAGACGACCCCGAGCCCCGGCGGAGCCTGCCCCGCGCCACCCAGCGGGGGCGGCGGGACGCCGACGCCGGTGCAGCCGACGCCTACGCACAAGAAGAAGAAGTGCAAGAAGAAGAAGAAGCACAAGCGCTCGGCCGAATCCGCCAAGAAGAAGAAGTGCAAGAAGAAGAAAAAGAAGCGGTAACGGCACAATGCGCGGATCTCTGACGAGAGACTCAGCGACCGCCTAGAGCGTTGGCTCCGGAGCCCGGAGCCGAAGACGATCGGCAGCCTGATCGACGTCTTCGAGGAGAAGAGCTTTGCCGTGCTCTTCGTCCTCCTCTTGGCGATCCCGGCCCTGCCGCTGCCGACCGGCGGGGTCACCCACGTCTTCGAGGTGATCGCCATGCTGCTCGCCCTCGAGCTGATCGCGGGGAGGCGGCGGGTCTGGCTGCCTGAGCGCTGGAGGCAACGCGAGCTCAGCGCTGAGACGAGGCAGCGCTTCGCCGAGAAGCTTTTGCCGCGGATCCGCTGGATCGAGCGCCACTCACGAATGCGCCTGGCGTTCCTGCTCTCCTATCGGTTCACCGGCGTGCTCTTCGGCGCGGTGACCCTGGTGCTCGTCGTCACCGCGTTCGTCGCGCCTCCTTTCACCGGCCTCGACACGCTCCCATCGCTCGGCGTGGTGCTGATCAGCCTCGGAGTTCTGCTCGAGGACCCGATTCTGGGGCTCGCGGGTCTCGTGGTCGGCGCCGCCGGGGTCCTCGCCGTTTTCTTCCTGGGCAAGGAGGCCATCCACCTCGTGCGCGGCCTTTTCTAAGCGGAGTGAACATGTGATGAGTGGGCCACTCGCTCCGTAGTCGCTACGGATGCCCGTGTCATCACCACTGCCTACGATCGGCTGACGATGAGGGGAGGGAACCCGAGGCGTCGACGCCTATTGCTGTTGGCGTTGCCGGTGATCTGCGGGGCTTTGCTGTGGCCCGCGAGCTCGCAAGCGTTCGTCGCGTGCAGCGAATCCGGCGGCGAGCTCACGGTCAACCTGACCGCCGACGACGACAGCGTCACCTTCCAGAGATTCGGCTCCCAGATCGCGGTGCTGACCGGCAGCTCGCTCGATGAGTACGAGGACTACTACGGCGATTCGCAGATCCTGATCCCGTGCTCGGGTGGAACGCCCACGGTTGACAACACCGATCACGTGACCGTGCTGCAGTCCCCGGGCGCCGAATTCGGCATTGTCACGATCGATGAGTCCGCGGGTCCGCTGGGCCCCGGTGCAACCACGGAGTCAGACGGATCGTCGGAGATCGAGTTCAGCGTCAGCCTGCCCGGCAGATTGAGCTTCCTGGCGGCTGGCGGAACCGATGCGTCCGAGTCCTTCCAGATGGGAATGCTCCCGTCGGGGGCAGCGGGCCTGAACATGAACGCCGAGGGCTCGGCGGATCCGGACGTCGACGTCGCGGGCGTGAGCGCCATCATCGTCTTCGCCCAAGGTGGGAACGATCAGGTCACGGGCATGGGGGGCCCGGGATTCGTCAGCCCGTTGCGCGGGGTCTTTGGCAGCGCCCACGGGGGTCCGGGCAACGATCTCCTTCAGGCCGGGCCCCGCGGATCGTTCTTCGACGGTGACGAGGGACACGACCGGCTCGTCGGCTCGCCGCACGAGGACGACCTCGATGGTGGAGAGGGCAAGGACACGATTCGCGCCGGCGGGGGGAACGACGACATCGATGCGTTGGACAGGAAGAAGGACCGCGTCATCTGCGGGTCGGGCAAGAAGGACCGCGCGCTTGTCGACCTGGGCGATCGGATCAAGGGGTGCGAGCGCGGGCGCCGGATCAGACCCGGGACGCGGCACCATCCGCCCCGCGTTGTTCCTCTCGCGGCGATGTTGCCCTAATTCGGGCAGCCGCCGAGCGCTGAGGAGGTCAGCATGACGCGGCCGAGCGCCACCCAGGCCGCGCCGTAGTAGGTCGGGTGGGCCGAGTTCGCCTCGGCAGCCTGGTCGAGCAGCCGGCGCACGGCCTCTTTCTGGTCCGCGGCCTTGGCCGCCGCGGCCGCCGCGACATAGCTGGCCGCGTGCCTGAGGTCGCCCACGGGGGTTCCGTCGAGCGAGTAGGTGGCGTCCCCTGGATGGCGACGGTAGAGCGGCCAGAGCTCCGCCGCGATCCGCCGGTCCGCCGGCACGCAGCTCGCGGCCGAGCGGATCGTCAGTCGTACGGCATCGAGGCCGGAGGCGGGCGAGGCCGCGCTCGCCGAGGTGGTGGCCGGGCTGTCCGGCTCGGCGATCGCCGTCGCGGCGGCCGAGACGTGGCCGTCGCCCGACGACGCGAGCGAGTCCACGCGCGCCCAATCCGGGGGCAGGGACGGTCCGGGCGTCAGTGAGGCGGCGATGGCCCGGCTGGTCCCGGCCAGGTCGTCCCAGCGCGTGTCGGGATCCGCGCTCGCCAGATCGGCGTAGGCGCGGGGTGAGAAGTAGCTCGGGTTGACGACCGGCGGCACCGATCGCGCCCACGGTCCGCCGACGAGAACGGGGAGGCCGTCGACGTCGGCGGTCTCGTGATCGAGCACGGCCCGCCCGATCCGCTCGCCCGCGCTCGTGTAGTCGTCGGAGCCGAACCGCTTCCCGGCCAGGTCGAGGGCGCGCGCGGCGTCGAGATCGGCGTCGGTGGCGGGCGCGGCCGCGTCGACCCGCCCGTCGGCCCAGTGGTAGGAGAGCAGGCCGTCGTCGCGCTCCAGGTTCTCCCTGGTCCAGCGCCAGACCCGGTCGAATCGCGTCCTGTCGTCGAGCGCGACGGCGAGCAGCATCGCGTACGCCTGGCCCTCGCTGACCGTGTCGCCCCCCTGGTCGGTGCGGACGACCCGTCCGTCCGGGCGGACGTACTGATCGAAGAAGGACTCGGAGGCCTCGTGGGCCTGCTCGGAGAGGGTCGGATG
>JBKPTM010000386.1:0-5066 GCA_046765935.1 Actinomycetota bacterium
ATGAGCAGCCAGACGCTCGCGGCGATCCCGGCAGAGGAGTTCTCGAAGGCACTTTGACCTCAGGGGAGCCGTCTGGATGAAGGTCCTCGTCGTCGGAGGCGGGGGGCGGGAGCACGCGATCGTTCGCGCGCTCTCCCGCTCGCCCAGCGAGCCCGAGCTGTTCTGCGCGCCCGGCAATGCCGGCATCGCTGACGATGCCGAGATCGTCCACGTCGGCGGCGAGGAGAACGACGCGATCGTCGCGACTGCCCGCGACATCGGCATCGACCTCGTCGTCGTCGGTCCCGAGGCGCCGCTGGTCGGCGGTCTCGTCGACGCGCTCGAGGACGCGGACATCGCCGCCTTCGGCCCGCGCGGAGCAGCGGCGGAGATCGAGGGATCGAAGCTGTTCGCGAAGCGGCTCATGGAGGAAGCCGGCGTGCCGACCGCGGGACACACCGTCGTGCGCTCGAAGGAGGAGGCGCTGGAGCAGCTCGCCCGCGCCTCGTATCCGACCGTCCTCAAGGCGGACGGGCTCGCCGCCGGCAAGGGAGTGATCATCGCCGCAACCGAGGCCGACGGGCGGGACGCCGTGGATGTCTTCTTCACCGAGCGCCGCTTCGGCGAGACGGAGGTCGTGATCGAGGAGTTCCTGGAGGGAGAGGAGCTCTCCCTACTGGCTCTGTGCGACGGCGAGAACGTGCTGCCGCTGGCCCCGGCCCAGGACTACAAGCGGATCTTCGACGGGGACGAGGGACCCAATACCGGCGGGATGGGCAGTTACTCGCCGGTCCCCGGGATCGATTCGGCCGAGGCCGACCGCATCGCCGACTTCGTCCACCGCCCGGTCGTCGAGGCGATGAAGGGCCGGGGCATCCCGTACCACGGCGTGCTCTACGCCGGCCTGATGCTGACCGAGTCGGGCCCGAAGGTGCTCGAGTTCAACTGCCGGTTCGGGGATCCCGAGACCCAGGCGGTTCTGCCGCGCCTCCGCTCCGACCTGATCGGCCTCTGCCTCGCGACCCGGACGGAGGGTGGGCTGGCGGGCCTCGAGGCCGACTTCGGCGACGACTGGGCCGTCACGTTGGTGCTCGCCTCCGCCGGGTATCCGGAGTCCTCCTCGAAGGGAGACGTGATCAGCGGCCTGGACGAGGCATCCGCTCGGGAGGGGGTCGAGGTGACGCACGCCGGCACGGCTCGCCGGGACGGAGAGATCGTGACCGCGGGTGGCCGCGTCCTCAACGTCACCGGGCTCGGTGCGACTGCGGCGGAGGCCCGCCAGCGCGCCTACGATGCGGCCGAGCTGATCAGCTTTGACGGGAAGCAGATGCGAACCGACATCGCGGCCCGTGCTGTAGGCCGCGCGAGGTCGGATCCACCGCAACGAATAGGCCCTGCAGGTAGCGCGGCCGATTGATGAGTACGGAAATGCGAACGAACGGAGGGATTGATGCCCGAGGGCGAAGCCGTCGAGACGATGCCCCAGGTCGAGGAGGCGTTCGAGGAGATCGAGGTCGACGCCCCCCTGGTCGGGATCATCATGGGCTCGAAGAACGACAAGCCCAAGATGCAGCCCGCGGGGGCGGCCCTCCAGGACCACGGCATCCGCTACGAGGTCAGGGTCCTGAGCGCGCATCGCCAGCCCGAGGAGACCAGCGAGTACTGCACCAACGCGCGGATGCGCGGGCTCAAGGTGATCATCGCGGGCGCGGGGATGTCGGCGGCGCTGCCGGGATTTGCCGCGTCGAAGACTGACCTGCCGGTGATCGGCGTGCCGATCTCGGGCAAGAACCTGGGCGGCCTGGATGCCCTGCTCTCGGCCGTTCAGATGCCGCCGGGCGTGCCGGTCGGCTGCGTGGCGATCGACGGCGCAAAGAACGCCGGGCTGCTCGCCGTGCGGATCATCAACGCCTGAGGCGAGTCTCCAGCTCCATCGCGAGCCGAGCGGCGGTGTCATGCAGCTGCTCGATGAACGCGGTGGCCTCGGCGGGCTGCGCCTTAGCTCGCGTCGCGACCAGCACCGTCCGGCTGGCCTGCCGCTCGCTCCTGATCCGTACCAGATGAACGTCAGGTCGCACCGCGCTGGCCGCCAGCCCCGGGACCAGCGTCACTCCCAGGTTCGCCGCGACCAGCCCCAGCTTCGCCGTCCATTCCCGCACGACGAACTCGACGCGCGGCGTCCACTCGGCCCATTGCCAGGCTCCCAGGAGGGTGTCGTGGGCTTTCGCGCTGGCGGCGATCCAGCCCTCGGAGGACAGCCCCTGAATCTCGACGGAGCGGCGGCGGGCGAGCCGGTGCTCGGGGCCGACGGCCAGGAGGAGGGGATCGTCCGCGAGGTGCTCCAGGGCGATGCGACGGTCACGCGTCGGGCGGCTCCCGGGGAGGACCCCGACCACCGCCAGGTCGGCGCTGCCCGCGCGCACGCGTCTCAGCTGTGACGGCGTACTGCCCTCGCGAAGCGAGACCTCGACCCCGGGTTGGTCGCGGTGAAAGCCCGCCAGGGCGCGGGGAACGAGAGCGGCGACCGCGGTGGGAAACGCGCCGACGCGCAGCCGCCCGGTGGCCGCCGAGAGCCCCTCCAGCTCGCGCCGGGCGGCATCGACCTCCTCCAGCACGGTCCCGGCGCGCCGGAGCAGGGCCTCGCCCGCCGGGGTCAGGGTGACCCCCCGTGGCCCCCGTTCGAACAGAGGCGCGCCGGCCGCCGACTCGAGGGCGGCGACCTGGCGTGAGACGGCCGACTGCGTGTACCGGAGCGCCTCCGCCGCACCGGTGAACGATCCGCGCGCGGCGACCTCGCGCAGCACGCGGAGTCCGGTCAGGCTCAGATCAGCCATGCGTATTACGCATGGTAGTGGTGCTAGATCGTCGCTTGTGTAATGGCGAGTGCGGGCTTACCTTCGCCGTGCCAACGAACGAGAGGAGCGGCCGATGACGACAGCGGAGAACAAGAAGCTGATGGAGGGAATTTTCGAGCAGCTCGCCCAGGGCAACGGGAAGCCCTTCGTTGAAGCGCTGGCCGAGGATGTCCGGTGGACGATCATCGGCGGGACGGCGTGGTCGCGGACCTGGGAGGGATTCGAGGCGGTGCGCAGGCGCCTGCTCGACCCGCTCTTCGCGCAGTTCCAGACGACCTATCGGGCCAGGGCCATTCGCGTGATCGCCGAAGACGACCTCGTTGTGATCGAATCTCGCGGCGACGTGATCACGAAGAGCGGCAAGCCGTATCGGAACACCTACTGCAACGTCTACCGGCTCGAAGAGGGCAAGGTGGTGGAGATCACCGAGTACTGCGACACACATCTGCTGACGCAGGTGCTGAGCCCGCCGGAGGCGACGGTGGCCGCATGATGCGGACGTGATCCCCCGCTACACCCGCGAGGAGATCGGCGCCGTCTGGACCCAGCAGCGGCGCATGGAGACCTGGCTGCAGGTCGAGCTGGCGGCGACCGATGCGTGGGCAGGCGAGGGCGTGGTTCCAGCGGAGGCGGCCGCGGCGTGCCGGGAACGGGCCTCATTCACGGTCGAGGCGGTCGAGGAGCGGGAGCGGACCACGGGCCACGACGTCGCGGCCTTCGTCGACGTCGCCTCCGCTTCGATCGGGGAGGAGGGGCGCTGGCTGCACTACGGGCTCACCTCCTCGGACGTCCTCGACACGGCCCTCGCGCTCCAGCTCCGGGACGCCGGGGAGATCATCGTGCGTGGCGCGCGGGCCTACCGCGACGCGCTGATCGACAGGGCGAGGGAGTTCGCCGACACCCTCTGCGTTGGGCGGACGCACGGCGTGCACGCCGAGCCGACCACCTTCGGGCTGCGCCTGGCGAGCTTCGCCTTCGAGGCCGACCGGAACGTCCAGCGGCTGGAGAACGCCTTCGAACAGGCTGCCATCGGGAAGCTCTCCGGGGCGGTCGGCACCTATGCCTCCGTCCCGCCCTCGGTCGAAGCCAGGGTGATGGAGTCGCTCGACCTCGCGGCGGAGGACGTCTCCACTCAGGTGGTGCCGCGCGACCGGCACGCCGTGGTGCTGGCCCGGATCGCGATCGCCGGCGCGGGCCTCGAGCGGTTCGCGACCGAGATTCGGAACCTGCAACGCACCGAGGTGCGCGAGGTGGAGGAGCCGTTCGGCGCCGGGCAGAAGGGGTCCTCGGCGATGCCCCACAAGCGCAACCCGATCCTCGCCGAGCGTCTCTGCGGATTGGCGAGAGTGCTGCGGGGCTACTCGCAGGTCGGGATGGAGAACGTCGCCCTCTGGCACGAGCGAGACATCTCGCATTCCGGCGCCGAGCGGGTGGTGATCCCCGACGCGACGATCGCGCTCGACTACATGCAGCACATCGCGACGCGGATCGTCGAGGGCATGACGGTCCACACCGGACGCATGCTCGAGAACATCGAGCTGACCCACGGCGCCCTGTTCAGCCAGCGGGCGTTGACCGCTTTGGTCGAATCCGGGATGACCCGCGACGACGCCTATCGCGTCGTCCAGGAATCGGCCCAACGCGCCTGGGACGAGGGGACGAACTTCCGCGAGTTGATCGGCGCGGCGGCGCCGCAGCTGGACCTAGAGGCGGTCTTCAACTACGACGCGTACCTCGAGCACGTCCCTGAGGTGATGGCGCGGCTGGATACGCTTGCTCAGTGATCCTCTATACGTGCGGCCAGAAGAAGTCCCTCGCCTCGTTGGGCCACGCATGCGGGCGAGCGGCCAAGGCACTCGACGCCGCTGGATACGAGTATGAGCTGCGCGACCTGCCCGGCTACCGGCTGGCCCCCTGGACCTGGGGCGATCGGCGCAACGGCCGGGAGGAAGTCAAGGAGCTGACCGGACAGATCAACCTGCCGGTCCTCGTGCTCGACGAGGGCAAGCCCGTGGTCGGCTCCGGGAACATCGTCGAGTGGGCGAAGGCCCATCCGGGATACCAGCCGGAGGTCGGCGGCGGCTAGAGCTGCCGGCTACGAGGCCGCGGCGGTCTCGCGCTGGGGAGGCGTTGTTAGGATCGCCACCCGGATGGCGAACGCGCTCGCAGATCTGAAGCTCCACGGCTCAGGCAAGGTCCGCGAGATCTACGAGGACGGCGACGAGCTGATCA
>JBKPTM010000387.1:0-2699 GCA_046765935.1 Actinomycetota bacterium
ACCTGACGCGGGCCGGTCCAGAGTCGGTGCGTTCGAGGGTCGCGTCCATCACCCCACTCCAGCCGCCGCGCGGTACTCATCGGCGAGGCGCACCGCCTCGTGATCCCAGTTCAGTTCCCTGGCGGCCTCCCGCGCGGCCTCGCGGAAGTCGCTGTTCCGCTCGGGGTCGAGCATCTCACCGAGCTTGGCCGCCACGTCCTCGACCTCGCCCGGCGCGGCGAGCAGCCCGATCCGGTGCTCGTTGACAAGCGAGCCGATCGCCGGGAGATCGCTGCCGAGCACAGGCAGGCCGGCCGCGACGTATTCGAAGACCTTGTTGGGAAGGCTCATCCGATACGAGAGGCAGATCGGCTGGATCAGGGCGAGCCCGACGCTGGCCTCGCGGATCGTTTCGATCAGCTCCCGGGGCGACACCGCGCCCGCGAACTCGACCCGCTCGGAGACCCCCTCCCGATCCGCCAGCGCAACGAGCTCCTTCAGGTAGGCGGGACGGGCCGGCCCCACCAGCCGCAGCCGCACGTCGTCGAGGCGATTCAGAGCCATGATTGAAAGCTCGAGCCCGCGACCGGTGGTGAGCGCCCCTACATATAGGGCGAGACGGTCATCGCCGCTCGCCGCGGAATCCCCGTTCTCGGAACCGAGCGCGGACTGCAGCATCGACGCGTCCGGGATGTTGCGGATCACGCCCGGCGGCTCGATCCGGTACCGCCGCGCCATCACCTCCGAGTACCCGGGGCTCGCAGTGATCGTTCGGTGGGCGAGATGCACGAAGAGGAACTCACAGGCGATCAACCACCAGCGAGGCTCGGGCCGCCCGTTGCGATCGGGCCAGAGCTCATGAGAGTCGTAGACGACCGTGCTCCCGCCCATCAGCCGAGCCGCGACCCCCACCCACATCGTGTTGTAGTCGTTGCAGTGGACCAGGGCCGGCCGGACCTCGCGAACCACAGCGATCGCCCGCCGGTAGAAGTCGATCGTTCGCATCCAGCGGTGAAGGCGAACCGCAAGCCTCATCAGCGGATTGGACGAGCGTGCGCCGCCGAGCTCCGGGCTGTCCCCCTCGGCACTCGCCGGACGCGGCCGGCGCATGAGCCTCCTCTGCAGCGAGCGTGCCCAGGCGAACGGCGAGGTCGGCTCGAGGCGGATGACCGGCGTCCCCGCCTGCACGTCCCGCGTCTCCCGAACCTCTTCGGAGACGACCGCGAGGATCAGCGGCTCATAGCCGAGCTTCCGGAGCGTGTCCGCCTCCCTCACGATCCTCGAGTCGTACACACTTGGGCCGCGCCTGATGATCAGCGCGCGCCTGCCTGCTCCGAATTGCTCGAACGCTTGCTTTTCAGTCCCCGTCGACACCGTCGGTCCCTTCAGTTCCGGTCATCTCCCCACGTCCGGTGGGAACCGTCTGCGAAAGGGTAGGTGCTGGCAACGCTGAATCCGGGAAGACGTCTACGCTGGCGCGCACGCTGCCGATGAGGGTCTCGATCACGTTTCGCCCGCGGGGGGAGGCGCCGGAACGGGCGACCCGAGTCGCGGCAGCGCTGGAAGCGGCCGGGCATCGGGTCGGGCAGGTGAGCGCGGCCCAGGGAGCCACTGCGATCCGAAGCATCGTCGGGGACTCCCCGGACGTAGTCCATGCCGTAGGGGCTGATGCGGCGGGAATCGCCGCCGTCGCCGCCCGGATCAGCAGCGCAGCCCTGGTCTGTGAGGCGCTGGCCGCCGAGGAGTCGCCGGCGCGCGGTGTGGCCCGCGCGATACGCACGGCGGCGAGCGGGCGCCGCGGAGGAGCCGTGCTTGCCTCGGACGAGGCCCAGGCGCGTGGCCTTCGAGCCAAGCTCGGGCTCCCTTACCTGCCGATCGTCGTCGGGGATCTCGATCAAGGCGAAGCGCCGGCTGGCTCACTGGCCGTGCTGCTCGCCCTGTACGACCGCCTTCCCCGGGTCAACCCCGACCTCGCGACCAACAATGCCGGTGCCGCCCGCAGCGCCGGCCGGTGGCTCGGCGAGCTGGCGGAACCGGTGCGTCACGGCGGGCTGCGCCGGCCCAGGGCGCTGATCGGCTACCTGCGAGGCCGCCGGCTGCGTGCCCGCGGCCGGCTCCCCGAGGCGGTGGACGCGCTCGACCGGGCAGCGCAGGGCGGCGAGCCCACCTACCAGCTCTATGCGGCCAAGGCGCTGCGCGAGGCGGGCGAGCCGCAGCGGGCGTTTGAGCGCCTCGAGACGCTGTCGGCGCGGGCCGACGGCGATCCCGCCCTGCTCGGAGAGGTGGGGGTGGAACTGACGCGCTCCGGCCGCCGGGAGCAGGCGCAAGCCGTCGCCCGGCGTCTCGCGGACGGGAGCGGAGGAGACGGGCGCGATGCCGATGCCCGGGCCGAGGCGGCGCGGGTCTACGCGGCGTTGGGAGAGCTCGAGTCCGCGCGCGAGCTGGCACTCCGCGCCGCGGCGGAGACGACGGACGGTTCCGAGGCGTTGCGGACGGCGGCGTTCGCGTTGGAGCAGGCCGGCGAGCCCTCGGAGGCGCTTGAGCTCGCGAAGCGAGCCGGGGAGAAGGAGCAGGCCCGCAGGCTGGCCGGCCTGCTGCGGGAGCTCGGTCCCGGCTGGCTCCCCCAGTTGGAGAAGGCGCCGGCCGAGGGCCGCGACACCTCCCGGGTTCTGGCACTGCTCGAGGTCTCACTCCCGCAGGCTCCGTCCGGCTACGCCTAC
>JBKPTM010000388.1:0-5379 GCA_046765935.1 Actinomycetota bacterium
GCGTCCTCGACGGCGAGCTCGTGCAGATTGAAGAGCTCGGCGAGCAGCTCGAGGTCCCCGGGCTCCGGCTCGTGGATGCCGATCCAGACGAACTCCCCGGGGCCGGCCTTGGCTCGGATCTCCCCCGCCTGTTCGGGCGTGAGCGCCTCCTCATGCTGGCGCGCGCCGTCCTTGTAGTGGGCGCTGTCGACGATCATCGTCCGGCTCCGGGTTCTCTTTCCCCCCAGGAACCCGGCCTCCTCCCGGTGACCGTTCGCGTGCGCGCCGAAGTGCCTAAATGTCTGCCCGAGCCACGAGCCGACCAGAGTCCACTGCTGCGGCGAATTCCTCGTAGTCGCGCTCGTTCTGGTCCGCGTAGGACCGCGCGAAATCGCAGATGGCCCGATCGAAACCGTCGCCGCCGCCGAGATACGAGGCGATCGCGATCCGGTCGCCTGAGCGGGCGTGGCCGCGAGCCAATGTCTGGCCGCACAGGCTCGCGTACTGGCGCAGCCCATCGCTATCCATGGTCTCGATCTCCGCGGATCCCTTGCCGTCCCAGAGCTGTCGAACGTAGAAGTCCCGCGGCTTCCCGTCGATGACTCCCTCGGCGCTGATCCAGCCGAGCAGGATGTCGCTGGCCGCCTGCATGAGCCGCTGACCCTCGACGACGCGACGCCCCTGGTGCTTGTAGCGCCCCGCGCCGTTGAAAGGCGCGAGCACCGACGGCCCCGCCTCCTTGACCTGCAGGAAGAGCGGGTCGTCGAGATCCCGGCCCAGCATCAGCACGATCCAGCAGCGCGTCCCGACGCTGCCCACCCCGACGATCTTGTGAGCGAGGTGCACATACCGGTACCGGTCGATCAGCTGGCGGACGTCGGGAGAGAGCGTACGGCGATACGTCTCGATCAGCGCCAGGATGTGAGCCTCGACCTCGGCCGGGTTCTCCCCGTCCGGGACCATCTCGTCGAACGGCACGATCAGGGGCGGGTCGCTCCTGATCCTGAGTCGGTCCCCATCGGCGCGTGTCAGCTTTGCGAGTGCGCGCATGCTGTCCTTGCGCTCCGCCCTGGCCGCCTCCCTCGCCAGCGCCTTCCGCTGCCGCGAGGAGATGCTGTCGAGCACCTGCTCGAGCGTCTCGAGGTCGACACGCGCATACCAGACGTCGAGATCCCGCATCCCCGCCAGGCGTCTGATCTCGTTTCGATAGCCGGCCGCCGCGGCCTCGACCGCAGACCGGCGCCGGCTCTTCTTCAGGCCCAGCGCCCTGCCCGCCACCGCGAAGCTCGCCGCAAGCCGCTTGACGTCCCACTCGAACGGCCCAGGGTGGGTCTCGTCAAAGTCGTTGATGTCGAAGATCAGCCTGCGGTCCGGCGCCAGGAATACACCGAAGTTGGAGAGGTGCGCGTCTCCGCAGAGCTGCACCCGGAGATCCGAGGAGGCGCAGGACGCGAGATCGGCCGCCATGATCGCGGCCGCTCCGCGGTAGAAGGCAAACGGCGAGGCCAGCATCCGCCCATGCCTGATCGGGACGAGGTCGGGGACGCGCGTTGCGTCCTGCCGCGTGAGGACCTCGACCGGATCCGGCCGGTCGGCGACCGGTTCCCAATCGGCATGGCGCGAGCGCGGGGCCCGCGATCTGGCTGTCTTGCCGGTTGACTCTCGTTCCTTCGGAGTCAGCGCCGCTGTCGAGGCCACCCCGGAAGCCTCTCACCAAACGCGCTCCTCGGCAATGGCTGTGGCGAGTTCGTCAGCCGAGAGCGGCTTCGACCTCGCCGATGGCGGCGCGCTCAGCGTCGCTGACCCGCTCGCCGCTGAGTCCCATGAACCCCTCCTTGCGGGCCTCGGCGACCTTCTCGGCGAGGCCGAGGATGAACTTCTTGTACTCGGCGACCTCCTCCTCGGTCGCCTTCGCCTGGAGCAGCGCGACCCCCTGGCGGACGTTGTCCAGGTTGTGCTGTTTGAGCTCCTCGGGTGAACCCGCGCGGGTGCGGTCCATCTCCGGCTTCGCAGCGGCGATCTCGTCGAGCAGCTCGCTCTCGCCATGCTGCTGGCGGGCCTCCGTGTACGCCTTCGCCATCGAGAAGGTCTCGCGGATCGAGCCGCCCCGGTCGGAGAGGATCACGACGAGGCCCGCGCTCGGCGGCGCCTCGAGGATGGTCTTCCACTCCTCCTCTGTGAAGTCGGCCTTGCCGGTCATCGCAAGGGAGTCTGTCGCATGTCAGCCAAGATCGCCAGCCGGGATCCACGCCGCGTCCATGTCGACCCGGGATCGGCGGAACGGGACGCCCTCCGCCTCCAGCAGGTGGCGCTGCTCTTTCCCCTTGGCGAGCGACCCATCGGCGCGGACGACGCGCTGCCAGGGCACGCTCGGGTCGTGGCAGCGGGAGAGCACCTGGCCGGCGAAGCGCGGGGCTCCAGGCGAGAGGTCGCCGTAGGTGGTGACGTGCCCCTCGGGAATGCGGCGGATGCGCGCGAGCACCTCCGTCGCAGTCGGAGATCTCAGCTCAGCCGGCGAGTGACCCATAGGCCACCGACGGTCGCGGGGAGCGCCGCCGCAAGTCCGAACGAGCCGGCCCTTCGCTCTCGCGTCCGCAGCGCGAGCGCGAAGGCGACCGCGTCACCAGCGTCGGCGGTTGCGTTCGCGACGGTTGCGTTCAGCAGGCGATCGCGATCCGATAGCGCGCTCAGCGTGACGGCTCCGAGCACCAGGTCCCGGATGCCGGCGAGACGGGTCACCGCGACCGTCGCCGGGCCGGTTTCGGTGAAGCCCATCACCTGCAGGGCGCGCTCCGGCGCCGTCAGCATCGCCATCCCGAACGCGACACGGCCGAGGCCAGAGACCAGTGACCAGGTCCGGACGTCCGGGGCATCGATCGCCGCCTCGGTCATGAGCGCCCAGACTAGTCGGGGCGGCCCGCAGGCCGCCCCTCCCAGCTACTTCTTCTTCTTCTTCGACTTGATCTGCTTGCACTTCTGGCCGGCAGAAGCGCTGAGCGTCTCACCGCTGTAGAAGGTCGTCGTCTCGGTGGTCGACAACTTCCCCGTCCGGCAGCGCGCCATGACGTACCAGGTCTTCTTGCCCGTCCTGCGCTTGTTGAACGTGGTGTCGAACTTCGTCAGGACGAGCCCAACCGTGTCCGGAATGTTGGAGAACGTCAACGTCTTGCCTGCGATCGTGCCGATGATCGTCAGATTCGTCGCTCCCGGGCCGATGTCCGTCTGCACATAGATGGTGCTCGGACCGCCACTGAAGAACGTGACCGTGCCCTTGATCGCACCGCCGTTCACCTCAACGCTCCCGCCACCCGTGATGCTCGTCGGGCAGGCGGCCTGCGCCGGACCGGTGAACTTGCCCTGGATCGAGCTGAGAGGGCAAGCCGGGATGTTGCCGTTCACGAACTTGAGGTCCTTGGGGATCGTGAACACCGTCTGCTTCGGCGAGTGAGCCCCGACGAAGCTGTCGTAGGTCGTCGAGATGATCGTGTGCAGGGAGATTCCGCTGAACTTCTTCTTGTCTCCCTTGTTCGGCGTACCGACCGTCACCAGCGACTGACTGACTGGGCCCGCCGCCGAAGCTGTGCTCGAGACGGCCAGCATGGCCAGTACACCGAGCAGCGCGATCAGAACGGCCTTCCGACTTCTTGGCGGCCTCCTCGTCTTCATCGCGTCTCCTCCTTGTCGTCCTGACTTGAAACGCTTCCTTGCCCTTCTCCCAGCGGCAGCCTACCCGGGCTGGAGACCCGCGCTCAGGAGCTACGCATCCATCGGCCGACGGCGATAGGTTGCCCGCTCCCAGCGGCTGGCGCTGCGGTTTCGTCCGGATGAGAGAGGGGTGTGCATCGTGAAGCTTGTGATCGGGATCGTGCGACCCGAGCGCGCGAACGACGTGCTCGAGGCGCTCTATCGAGCCGAGGTCCGTGGAATCTCCATGAGCCGAGTCCAGGGCCACGGCGGTGAGCTCGACCGCGTCGAGACCTACCGAGGCAGCACCGTCAAGGTCGAGGTGACCGACAAGGTGCGCTTCGAGATCGGGGTCTCCGACAACTTCGTGCAACCGACCGTCGACGCGATCTGCGACGGCGCCCGTACAGGGGAGGTCGGCGACGGAAAGATCTTCGTCGTCCCCGTCGAGCGAGCCGTGCGGATCCGGACAGGCGAGACCGATGAGGCCGCCGTGACCCCGGTGGGTGCCCGATGAGCGTGCCGCTGATCGCCCAGGCAACCCAGATCGACACCGGCGACACCGCCTGGATGCTGGCCGCAACCGCGCTCGTCCTGATGATGACCATCGCGCTCGGCCTCTTCTACGCCGGGCTGGTGCGCTCGAAGAATGCGCTCAACACGTTCATGATGTGCGTCAGCGCGATCGGGATCGCGGGGATGACCTGGGCGCTGATCGGCTACTCGCTCGCCTTCGACGGCAGCGGCGACCTGATCGGCGGCCTCCACTACGTGGGGCTGCACGACGTCACGTTCGCCCCGCGCGACGGGACGGCGATCCCCCACCTCGTGTTCTTCGCCTTCCAGGCGACCTTCTGCATCATCACGGTGGCTCTGATCTCGGGCGCCGTCGTCGAGCGGATGCGCTTCGGCACCTGGATGGTCTTTGCCGCGCTCTGGTCGGTGCTCGTCTACCCGGTGCTCGCGCATTGGGGCTTCGGGAACGGCTGGCTGCAGGAGGGTGGGACGCTCGACTTCGCCGGGGGCATCGCGGTGGAGATGGCGTCCGGCTTCTCGGCCTTCGCCGCGGCGGTGGTGGTCGGCGCTCGAAAGGACTACGGCCGCATCGGCCTGCTGCCCCACAACTCGGTCCTCGTGCTGCTCGGAGGAGGGCTGCTGTGGTTCGGCTGGTTCGGCTTCAACGGCGGCAGTGGGTTCGGGACCGGAGACCCGAGCGTGCTCGCCTTCACGAACACGTTGCTCTGTCCCGCCGCCTCGCTGCTCGTCTGGATGATCCTCGACCTGATCTTCGACAGGAAGGTCACGGCGATCGGCGCGGCCACGGCGATCATCGCCGGCTGCGTGCTGATCACCCCGGCCGGAGGTTTCATCAGCCCGGGCTGGGCGCTCGTGCTGGGTGCCGCCGGAGCGGTGCCGGTCTACCTGGTGATCGTCTACCGGCCGCGCACCCGGGTCGACGAGACGCTGGACGTGCTCGCCGCGCATGGCGTGGCCGGCTTCCTCGGGATTCTGGTGATCGGCTTCGTCGCCCAGCAGTCCTGGAACGGCGTCTCAGATGGCTGGTTCTACGGCCATATCGGCCAGCTCGGGGACCAGGCCCTGGCGGCGCTGGTGACGCCGATCTACGCGTTCGGGGTGACCTTCGTCTTGCTCAAGGCGCTGGGAGCGGTGATGCCGCTGCGAGGTCCGGAGCCCGACGAGGCGCTGGGAATGGAC
>JBKPTM010000389.1:0-2297 GCA_046765935.1 Actinomycetota bacterium
CCTGATGGGCGCGCTGCGGACCTCGATGGCCACCACCGGCTACGCCGACATCCCCGAGTTCCACCGCGCCGAGGTGATGGTCGCGCCGGCCCTGATGTCGGAGGGCAAGCAGCTCCAGCGCGAGCAGTCGGTCGGGATGGGATCAAACGGTCGAGCCCAGGTCGCGGTTGGAGTCGCGGTCTCGGATGACTGAAGCGGCAGCCGCCGCTTCGGATGACACCCAGGCTCGGGTCCACGTCCCCGAGCGGACCGTTCCGGGCTCGGAGCCCGAGCTGGTCGAGGTCGACAAGACCGCACCCGCCCAGGCCACCGAGGAGGTTCTCGTCCTCGACTTCGGGGGCCAGTACTCCCAGCTGATCGCTCGCCGGATCCGCGAGTGCGGCGTCTTCAGCGAGCTCCTGCCCCACGACATCCCGCTCGAGCGGATCAAGGAGCGCGGCCCGAAGGGGCTGGTGCTCTCCGGCGGGCCGGCCTCGGTCTACGCCGATGACGCCCCGGCGCTCCGCAAGGAGCTCCTCGAGCTCGGCATTCCGGTGCTCGGCATCTGTTACGGGATGCAGCTGATGGTCCACGAGCTCGGCGGGCGGGTCGAGCAGGCGCCGGCGGGCGAATTCGGCCGCAGCCAGCTCACGCTCCGCGATGGAGGCGGGTCGCTTCTTGAGGGGCTGCCGGCCGAGCAGCAGTGCTGGATGAGCCACCGCGACACCGTCTTCGAGCCCCCGCCCGGATTCACCGCGTTGGCATCGAGTACCGAGTCGCCGGTCGCCGCCTTCGAGAACACGGAGCGGGGCCTTTACGGAATCCAGTTCCACCCCGAGGTCGTCCACACGCCCTACGGCACCGAGATCCTCACCCGTTTCCTCCGCGACGTGGTCGGCGCGAAGGAGAAGTGGTCGCCGGCCTCCGTGATCGAGGAGCAGGTCTCGGCGATCCAGGCCCAGGTTGGGGACGCACGCGCGATCTGCGGTCTCTCCGGCGGCGTCGACTCGGCCACCGCCGCACTGCTGGTACATCGCGCGATCGGCGACCGGCTCACCTGCGTCTTCGTCGACCACGGGATGATGCGCAAGAACGAAGCCGACCAGGTCGTCGGCGCCTTCCGGGAGCAGCACGGGATCCACCTGATCCACATCGATGCTGCCGATCGCTTCCTCGACCGGCTCGCCGGCGTGGAGGACCCGGAGACGAAGCGGAAGATCATCGGCGAGGAGTTCATCCGCGTCTTCGAGGAGGAGGCCGGCAAGGTGGAGGACGCCCGCTTCCTCGTGCAGGGGACGCTCTACTCGGACGTGATCGAGTCGGGCGGCGACGGACGCGCGGCCGCCACGATCAAGTCCCACCACAACGTCGGCGGGCTGCCCGAGGAGATGGAGATGGAACTGGTCGAGCCGCTCCGCATGCTCTTCAAGGACGAGGTCCGCGCGGTCGCCGCGGAGCTCGGCCTCCCCGAGCGATTCGTCTGGCGCCAGCCCTTCCCCGGCCCGGGCCTCGCGATCCGCGTGGTGGGCGGGGAGGTCACCCGCGAGCGCCTCGACATCGTCCGCGAAGCCGACGCGATCCTCCAGGAGGAGATCCGCGCCGCGGGCCTCTACCGCGAGCTCTGGCAGTCCTTCTGCGTCCTGCCGGTCGTCCGCTCGGTCGGCGTCCAGGGCGACGAGCGCTCCTACGCCCACCCGATCGTGATCCGCGCCGTCACCTCCGACGACGCGATGACCGCCGACTGGGCCCGCCTTCCCTACGACCTCCTCGAGCGGGTCTCCAACCGGATCATCAACGAGGTACGCGGCGTCAACCGCGTGACCCTGGACCTCACCTCGAAACCGCCGGGGACTATCGAGTGGGAATAACCACGGAGGCCGGGGCGCGCCGTCTGACAGGATGGACTGCGGGTGAGCCCCGATGAGAAACCCGTCCTGATCGCGTACGACGGCTCCGATCACGCCACGTACGCGATCGAGCAGGCCGGCGCCGAGCTGCGAACGCCGAGGAAGGCCGTGGTCCTCGCGGCGTTCGAGCCACTCGGATCGATCCCCTTCTGGGGTGGCTCGAGGGCGATCGTGCCAGATGAGTTGCTCGAGGCGGTTCGCAGCGTGGCCGCGAAGACGGCTGAGGAGGGGGCCGAACTGGCCCGTGCCGCCGGCTTCGACGCGACATCGAAAGCCGAGGCGGGGGATCGCACCTGGCAGGCGATTCTCGACGCGGCGAAGGAGATCGACGCCGGCATGGTTGTCCTCGGATCGCACGGTCGCGGGACCGTCGGCTCAGCGGTCCTCGGGAGCGTCGCCACGGCTGTTGCC
>JBKPTM010000390.1:0-1116 GCA_046765935.1 Actinomycetota bacterium
GTCGGCCTGAATGCCGACATCGGTGGGCGCATCGCCCACGTCTGGGTCGCGCGCGACGCCGGCCTGGTCTCGACGCTCGACCTGCTCGGCGACGGATTGACGCTGTTCGCCGGCCCCGACTGGGACGGCTCGCTGCCGCACGGCGGCGCGGCCGCGACGACCGTCGAGCGTCTCGACGCGATCGCCGCCCGGGGCCTGGGGCTGGCGCCGGCCGGGTCGCTGCTCGTCAGGCCTGACGGACATCCGGTCGCGCTGCGCAATGAGGAGCCGCCCGCCCATGCGGGGGGACGGTCGTTGAGCGCCGCCTACGCAACTCTCTTCAGCGCCCTGCGCGTCTAGGCGCTGGAGCGAAGATCCCGCAGGACCCGGTGGAGGATGCCGCCGTTCTGGAAGTAGCTGACCTCGTTCGGCGTGTCGATCCGGAGCTTGGCCTCGAAGGTGACGTCGTCTGCGCCATCGCGATGGGCGGTCACTTCGACGGTCTTCGCTTCGCCGTTCTGGAGGTCGCCGACGTCGAAGGTCTCCTCGCCGGTCAGGCCGAGCGAGTCGATCGACTCGCCCTCGGGGAACTGCAGCGGCAACACGCCCATCCCGATCAGGTTGGAGCGGTGGATGCGCTCGAAGCTCTCGGCGATTACCGCCCGAACGCCGAGCAGGTTGGTGCCCTTCGCCGCCCAGTCGCGCGACGATCCTGAGCCGTACTCCTTGCCGGCCAGCACGACCAGCGGCACGCCCTCGTCGGCGTAGCTCATCGCGGCCTCGTAGATCGTCGTCTCCTCCCCCGAGTCTCCTGATGAGGAGAAGTGCTTCGTGAAGCCGCCCTCCTTCTCGACCAGCCGGTTCCGCAGCCGCACGTTGGCGAAGGTGCCGCGGATCATCACCTCGTGGTTGCCGCGCCGCGAGCCATAGGAGTTGAAGTCGCGGACCTCGACTCCCTGCTCCTGCAGCCACCTCCCGGCCGGGCTGTCCTTCTTGATCGCGCCGGCCGGCGAGATGTGGTCGGTGGTGACGGAATCTCCGAGCACGGCCAGCACCCGCGCGCCCTCGATCGGCTCGACCGGCTTCGGCTCGGGATCCATGCCCTCGAAGAAGCTCGGCTTGCGGACGTAGGTGGAG
>JBKPTM010000391.1:0-7084 GCA_046765935.1 Actinomycetota bacterium
CCTCGCCCCTGCGCACCTCGAGGTCCGACGCCTCCACCCCGTCCTCTCCCGCGGCCGCCAACCGAGCCATCTCCATCCGCACCCCGGCCCCCGGATCGTCCTCGATCTCCTTGTGCGGCGCCCGGTTGGTCACCATCAGCAGCACACCGTCCAGGCCAAGCTGCCACCTCGCCTCCTGCGCGAGGAGCAGATGTCCGACGTGGGGCGGGTTGAAGGCCCCGCCGAGGACCCCGATACGAGAGACGTCCCTACTCCCTGATCTGGCCGCTGCCGTGGACGACGTACTTGGTGGTGGTCAACTCGCGCAACCCGATCGGCCCGCGCGCATGCAACTTCTGGGTCGAGTTCCCGATCTCCGCGCCCATCCCGAACTCGTACCCGTCGGTGAACCGAGTGGACGCATTCACATAGACCGCGGCGGAATCGACCGCGTCCGTGAACTCGTCCCCCACCTCCTGCGACCCGGTCAGGATCGCGTCCGAGTGCCCAGTCCCATGCCGGTTGATGTGCTCGATCGCCTCGCCCAGCGAATCCACGACCCCCACAGCCATCTTCAGCCCGTGGTACTCCGTGTCCCAATCCGCCTCCGTGGCCTCGCCGACGCTCACGGACCCCGCGACATCCCGCGTCCGCTCGTCTCCCACCAACTCAACACCGGCGTCCCGCAGATTCGCGAGCAGACTCGGCAGCAGCTCGCCGGCCACATCCCTGTGAACCAGCAGCGTCTCGGCGGCATTGCACACACCCGGCCGCTGCACCTTCGCGTTGAACGCGACTCTCTCGGCCATCTCCAGGTCCGCGTCCTGGTGCACGTACACGTGACAGTTGCCCGCCGCGGCGTACATCACCGGCACCTTCGCGACCCTCTTCAGCGCCTCCTTCAGTCCCTCGCCACCGCGCGGAATGATCAAATCGACCAGCCCCTCCTGGGTCGCCAGCTCCTCCAGCTGCTCGTGCCCACCACCCGAGAGCAGCGAAACGGACGCGGCGGGCAACTCGGCCGCAGCCAGGGCCTCCGCGATCAATCCAGCCAGGAACGCGTTTGAGCTCTCCGCGCTGCTCGAACCCCTCAGCACCGCCGCGTTCCCGCTCTTCAGGCAGAGGGCAGCGGCATCGATCGTCACGTTCGGCCGCGCCTCATAGACCACCGCGACCACGCCGATCGGCGCCCGCTTCTTCGCCACCTCCAGCCCGTTCTCCAGGGTCCACCCCTCGACCACCTCACCAACCGGATCGTCCAGCTCCACGATCTCCCGCACGCCCTTCGCCATCTCCGCGATCCGCGCCTCGGTCAGCGTTAGGCGGTCGAGCAGCGCCTCATTCAGCCCCTGCTCGCGCCCGGCCTCGACGTCCGCACGGTTCGCATCGAGCAGCGTCTCGACGCTCGACTCGATCCGGTCCGCAAGGTCGAGCAGGCACGCGTCCTTGGCCTCGCGGCTCGCGCGCGCAAGCAGGTGCGAAGCATCCTTGGCCTCGCGACAGACCTCAGCGACCGATTTCGTGGCGGTGGCCACGCAACAACTTTAGTGGGGCGGCCCCGTCATCATGCGACGCCGATGGCGACCTACGCGCTGATCCACGGCGGCGGCGACAGCGCGTTCTACTGGCACCTCCTCGAGCCCGAGCTCCGTGCTCGAGGCCACGACGTGGTCGCCCCCGATCTCCCCTGCGACGACGAGTCGGCCGGCCTGAGCGAGTACACCGACACGGTCATCGAAGCGATCGGCGACCGCCGCGACCTGATCGTCGTGGCCCAGTCCTTCGGCGGCTTCACCGCTCCGCTCGTCGCCTCCCGCGTTCCCGTCGACCTGATCGTGCTGATCGCGGGCATGATCCCGCTGCCAGGCGAGAAGGGCGATGACTGGTCGGCCAACACCGGCTTCGACGAGGCGGCGCGGGCCTCGGGCGTCGACTACGGCGACGAGATCGCCGTCTTCTACAACGACGTCCCTCGCGATCTGGCCGAGAAGGCTCTGCGTCATACGCGCACCCAGGCCGACCGGCCCGGCCAGAGGCCCTGGCCACTCGAATCATGGCCCGACGTCCCGACGAGGTATCTCCTCTGCACCGAGGACCGGTTCTTCCCCCCGGAATGGATGCGCGGCGTCGTGCACGATCGCCTCGGCATCACGCCCGACGAGATCGAGAGCGGCCACTGCCCCGCGCTCAGCCGACCGCGCGAGCTGGCGGAACGGCTGGATGCGTACCGAGCCGCCCTCGGGCGCTCGGATAGCGTGGGCTCGTGAGCGCCAAGCGCGGCATCTTCCTCGCACCCTTCGACGAGCTCGTGGAACCGAGCACCCTCGCCGACCTCGCCATCCAGGCCGAGGAGCTGGGCTGGGACGGCTTCTTCCTCTGGGACCACATCAGGTACCGGCCGCCCACCCAGGCCGTCGCCGACCCCTGGATCGCGCTCACGGCGATCGCCCTGGCGACGGAGCGCGTGCGGATCGGCCCACTGGTCACGCCGCTGGCGCGCCGGCGAGTCCAGAAGCTGGCGCGGGAGACCGTGACCCTGGACCACGTAAGCAACGGCCGCCTCACCCTGGGCGTCGGCCTGGGCGGAGACCGAAACGGCGAGTTCGAGCCGTTCGGCGACTCCGCCGATCCGCGCGAGCGAGCCCGCCTGCTCGACGAGGGCCTGGAGAGGCTGGACGACTTCTGGTCAGGAGAGTTCAAGCCGCCCCCGATCCAGCAACCCCGCATTCCGGTCTGGGTCGCCGGCCGCTGGCCGAACCGCCGTCCGCTCCGCCGCGCCGCCCGCTGGGACGGCTTCTTCCCGATCGACCTCACCGGCCCGGACGATCTCGCCGTCTTCGCGGCTGAACTGGCCGATCTGCGGTCAGGCGACAGCGGCCCATTCGACCTCGTCGCGGAGATCGAGCCGGGAGGCGACGCCGACCCCTGGGAGGCGGCCGGCGCCACCTGGGTCCTCACCTCCTTCGACCGAACGGCCAAGCTCGGCGAGGTGCGCGACGCGATCGAAGCCGGGCCGGGCAAGAACTAAACGGGTTGCGCCGCGGCTGCGGCGCACCCTCGCATTACGCGTGCGTCTTGGCGGCCTGCTCCTCGTGCACGCCCTCCGCGAACTCCTCCACGATCTTGGAATTGAACGCCGGGATGTCATCCGGCTTCCGCGAGGTCACCAGGCCCGAATCCACCACGACCTCCTCGTCGACCCAGTTCCCTCCGGCGTTCCGGATGTCGGTCTGCACGCTCGGGAACGAAGTCACCTTGCGCCCGTCGACCACGTCGGCCTCGACCAGCATCCAAGGCGCGTGGCAGATCGCACCGACCGGCTTCCCGGCCGCGAAGAACTCGCGCAGGAACCGCACCGCGTCCTTGTCGGTCCGCAGGTTGTCCGGATTCGCGACGCCGCCGGGCAGCACGACCGCGTCGTAGTCATCAGCCCTGGCCTCGGAGGTCGTCTTGTCGACGTCCCAGGTCTTGGCCTTGTCGAGATGCTCGAAGCCCTGCACCTGCCCGGACTCGGTCGCGATCACCTCGACCTCGGCCCCGGCCTCCTCGACCGCCTTGCGCGGCTCGAAGTACTCGACCTGCTCGACGCCCTCATTCGCCATCAGAAAGGCGACCCTCTTGCCCTGAAGCTCACTCGCCATTCGAATCGACTCCTTTCTCAGTCTCGTCAGGAGCCGATTACCCGCCCGATCCGGGCGGCGAAACGATCAGGTCTGGATCGACTTCACCTCGAGGAACTCCTCGACCCCGAAGCGGCCAAGTTCCCGGCCGCTCCCGGACTGCTTGAAGCCCCCGAACGGAGCGACCGGGTTGAAGGTCGCGCCGTTGATCTGAACCTGCCCGGTCTGCATCCGTCGCGCGAATGCCTTCGCCCGCTCCGGATCCGCCGACCAGACGCCGCCATCGAGCCCGTAGATGGTCGAGTTGGCGATCTCCGCCGCCTCGTCCTCGGAGTCGTAGGGAATGATCGAGAGGACCGGCCCGAAGATCTCCTCCTGGGCGATCGTCATGTCCGGCTTCACCTCGGAGAAGACCGTCGGCCGCACGAAGTAGCCGCTCTCGAGCCCATCGGGCGGCTCCGCGCCGCCCGTGACGAGCTTCGCGCCCTCCTCCACGCCCTTCTCGATGTAGCCGCGGACCCTCTCCCGCTGTGCCTCGGAGACGAGCGGCCCCAGGCGGGTCCCGTCCTCGAACGGGTCACCAGGCGTCGCCTTCTCGGCGGCCGCCTGCGCGACGGCCTCGGCCTCCGCGAGCTTCTCCCGCGGAACCAGCATCCGGGTGTGCGCGCTGCAGGTCTGCCCCGAGTTCAGGTAGCAGTTCGCGACCCCGTAGCCGACTGCCGTCTGGATGTCGGCGTCGTCGAGGATGACGTTCGCGGACTTGCCGCCCAGCTCGAGCGCCACCCGCTTGACGGTCTGCGAGGCCACCTCCGCGACCCGTCTCCCCGCCCGGGTCGAGCCCGTGAACGAGACCATGTCGACATCGTCGTGCGCCGCGATCGCCTCGCCCACCACCGGGCCATATCCGGTCACCAGGTTGAACACCCCCGCCGGCAGATCCAGCGAGTCGATGATCTCCGCGAGGATGAATGAGCTGAGGGGCGTGACCTCGCTCGGCTTCACCACCACCGAGCACCCCGCGGTCAGCGCCGGACTCACCTTCGCGCAGATCTGGTGCAGCGGGTAGTTCCACGGCGTGATGCAGCCGACCACGCCGACCGGCTCGCGCACCACCAGCGAGTTCCCGATCTGCTCCTCCCAGGCGATTTCGGACGCGACCTGTCCCATCGAGCCGAAGTCCATCGCCGGCAACCCGGCCTGGATCGTCCGCGCGAGCGCCAGCGGCATTCCGACCTCCGCGGCGATCAGCGCCGCGATCTGATCCGCCCGCTCGGCGAGCGCCGCGCTGATCGCGGTGCAGGCCTCGACCCGCTGCTCGACGGGCACCTCCCGCCAGGCGTCGAAGCCGGCCCGCGCCGCCTTCACCGCCCGGTCGACGTCCTCCGGCGTCCCCTCTGGGATGCGGCCGATCACTCGCTCCGTGGTCGAATCGATCACCTCGATCGTGCCGGAGTCGGCCGGCTCCACCCACTCGCCGCCGACGTAGAGGCGGTCTCGCACGACCTCCTCGGAGGGATGTCCGATCTGCGCTGGTGCCTGGGTCTCGGTAGCCAACTGGTGCTCCTCTCTTCGAAGTTCTGGACTAAGCGGGTTGCGCCTCTGCGGACTCCGCGGCCGCGGCCGGCACCGTCTTCCCAGCGTCCGCCGCGATCGCCTCAGCCGTCCGGTGGGCGAGCGCCATGATCGAGACCATCGGATTGGTCCCTGACGAGGTCGGGAACGCGCTGCCGTCCCCGATCCAGACGCCCTTGGTGTCGTGCAGCTCGCCCCACGGCCCGGCGACCGAGGTCTCCGGGTCCTCGCCCATCCGGCAGCTCCCCATCTGGTGAGCGCTGAACAGCTTGTAGCCGCCGGCGCGGAACGGGATCCGCTTGACGGCGGCGATGAAGGACTCGAGATCATCGCCGCGGCGCCAGGTCGGCGCTCCCTCAGCGAGCGGGCCGATCTGGTGCGCGCCGGCCGCCTCGTGCAGCCGGATCTGCACCTCGATCCCCTTCTTGAGGTTGTCGAGATCGAGCGGATCGGTCACTGCGTACAACGGCATGGACTCGCCGTTCGCGTCGACACCGACCTGCCCCGCACCGCGATCCCGCGTCAGCGAGATGAACGTCGCGGTGAATGGGAAGTCCTCCATCCGCTGCTTGTGGTCGGCGCCGTTGATCCATGGCGTTGCCGAGCCGATCAATCCGGGCGCGTACTGCGCCGTCTCGATCAGGAACCCGTAGCCCTCACCCGTGTCCGCGAACTCGTCGCAGAGGCCGGCCTGCGGCGGTCCCCACCAGGCCTGCTGGTCCGTGCCGTAGGCACCGCCGACGACGCTCGAAGGGTGCAGCCGCAGGTTCTTGCCGACCGCCGCGCCGCCGATCCCCGACCGCAGCAGCAGCGCGGGCGACTCGAGCGAGCCGCAGGCAACCACCACCGTGGGAGCGCGAACGGTCACCTGCGCGCCGCGCCCATCCGGCGCCTGCCAGACGGCCTCGACGCCGGCGGCGCGGCCGCCCTCGGTCAGGATCCGGGTCGCGCGAGTGAAGGTGAGGAATCGAGCGCCGTGCTCCTGCGCGTCCGCGAGCCAGGTCCGGTCGGCGCTCTGCTTGCTGCCGGACTGGTCGCCGAAGCCCAGATAGCCCGCCATCTCAGGCGAGTACTTGTCGCGATCGGCGTTTCGGACGATCGTCTCGAAGCTCCAGCCGAGCGCCGCCGTCCCCTCGCGCAGCCTCTGCTGCGTCCCGTTCAGGTCACTGCACTCGTCGTTGGCGCTGATCCGCTCGAGGACTGCGTCGAGATGGCGGTCGTATGCCGACTCGCCAACATCCCCGAGCCCGTGCTCCGCCCACTCCTCTCGCACCCAGGGCCGGGTCCGCAGGCAGTTGGTCCAGTTGATCGTCGTGCCCCCGCCGAGCGTAGTTCCGGCAACCAGGCTGACGTTGCCGTCGGCCGTCGGCGTTGGGCCGCCGCGCCAGAACATCTGCTGATAGGCGGGCAGCTCCAGCTGCGTGAAGTCGGATTCGTTGAAGTAACCGGCTGCCTCGAGAACCACGACGTCCAGGCCGCGCTCCGCCAGCACGGCCGCCACCACCGCCCCGCCCGAGCCCGAGCCGACGATGCAGACATCGGCCTCGATGGTCTCCTCCGAGCCCTCCGGCTCGTGGATCCTCAGCGGTTTCTCGACCGCAGGCGGAGCCGAGATCGGCCCCGGATACCCGAAGGTCTCCCAGTTGGCGTTCTTGCCGGTCTGCGGGTCCGGCGCGCCGTAATGGAGGAAGAGGGTCATTCCGATCAGCGCAGCCACCCCGGCGGCGGCTCGCGGATCCGAGAGCGCGGTGTTGCGAAGGATCTGCTCGCGCGACTCCTGGGAGGGCGCGCGCGTGATCCCCTGGCCTCCCAGGGCGTCAAGCAACACGAGGAGCCCGCCGCGCAGCTCGGGATCCGGGATCTCAGAGATCAGCTGGGCCGCACCCTGGTCTACCCCGAGATCGCTCGCCTTC
>JBKPTM010000392.1:0-4394 GCA_046765935.1 Actinomycetota bacterium
CGAAGAGGGAGGCTGAGACATGCCCTGGACCGAGCTGAAGCCACGCCGCTGGCCGGCCTTCGACAAGCAGCTCGAAGGAATCTCCAAGCAGACCATGGACGATCACTTCAAGCTCTACGAGGGCTACGCGAAGAAGGCGAACGAGTGCCGCAAGCGCCTCAACGAGTTCGACTACTCGGAGATCGAGGGCAATCAGGTCTTCTCGGACCTGCGGGCGGTGTCGGTCGACTACACCTTCGCCCTGCTCGGCTACAAGAACCACGACCTGTACTTCGGCCACCTCGGTGGCGACGGCGGCGATGCGACCGGCCGATTCGCAGAGCTGGCCGAGTCGGAGTTCAACAGCCTAGGTAAGTGGTTCGACGCCGTGAAGAAGGCCGCGAGCTCGGCTCGAGGCTGGGTGATGGTCGGCTACGACCTGAACGACGGGTCGCTGTTCAACTACATCATGGACACCCAGAAGCTGTGGGCCGTCTACAACATGTGCCCGGTTCTCGCGATCGACGTCTACGAGCACGCCTACGTGCGGGACTTCGGCGCGACGCCCGACGGACGCAAGCAGTACGTCGAGGCGTTCTTCCGGAACCTCGACTGGGACCACGTCAACCGCCAGCTGATCCAGGCCGAAGCGGCGAAGAAGGGCGCCGACCAGTCCGGCGCGCGCGAGGGCGCCGAGAAGGCGGCCGCGTAACTAGAGCGACTGCCGGACGACGGGGTTGCGGTTCGCCGCAACCTCGTCCAGCCGGCGGACCGGGGTCGTGTAGGGCGCGCCCTGTGCGATCCCCGGATCCTCCGCCGCCTCCTCCAGGATCGCCTCGATCGCCTCGGCGAAGGCGTCGAGCGTCTCCCTAGTCTCGGTCTCCGTCGGCTCGACCATCAGGGCCTCGTCGACGAGGAGCGGGAAGTAGACCGTCGGCGGGTGCATGCCGTGGTCGAGCAGCCGCTTCGCGATGTCGACGGTCTTGACGCCGAGCTCGCGCTTGGCCGGGGCGCCGGAGAGGACGAACTCGTGCATGCAGCGGCGGTCGAAGGCGACCGGGGCGTACTTGCCGGCGCTGCCCTCGCTCATCCGCGCCAGCAGGTAATTGGCGTTCAGGACGGCGGTCTCCGACGCCTCCTGGAGGCCGTCGCCGCCGAGGCTGAGGATGTAGGCGTAGGAGCGCACGAAGACGCCGAAGTTGCCCTGGAAGCCGCGCAGCCGGCCGATCGACTTGGGCCGGTCAAAGTCGAGGTCGAAGCTGGGCTCCCCCCCGTTCTGGGCCTCGCGGCGCACCACCTGGGGACGCGGCAGATAGGGCTCGATGCGGTCCGAGCAGGCGATCGGGCCGGCGCCGGGCCCGCCGCCTCCGTGGGGCTGCGAGAAGGACTTGTGCAGGTTGACGTGGACGATGTCGAAGCCCATGTCCCCCGGCCGTGACCGGCCCATGATCGCGTTCAGGTTGGCCCCGTCGTAGTAGAGGGTCCCCCCCGCGTCGTGGACGATCTTGGCGATCTCGGCGATGTTCTCGTCGAAGAGGCCGAGGGTGTTCGGGTTGGTGAGCATCAGGCAGGCCGTGTCGTCGCCGGCCTTCTCCCGGAGGTCGTCCAGCTCGATGCCGCCGCGATCGTTCGAGGCGAGCTTCACCACCTCGTAGCCCGCCATCGTCACGGTGGCGGGGTTGGTGCCATGGGCGGTGTCGGGAGTGAGGACCTTGGTTCGCTGCTCCCCGCGGTCGTCGTGGTAGGCGCGCGTGAGCAACAGCCCTGCGAGCTCGCCGTGCGAGCCGGCCGAAGGCTGGAGGCTGACGTGCGGCAGCCCGCAGATCTCGGCCAGGGACCGCTGCAGCAGCCACATCAGCTCGAGGGCGCCCTGGGCACGCTTCGGCTCCTGGGCCGGGTGAAGCCGGGCGTGACCCGGGAGCGCCGCGACCCGCTCGTTGAGCCGCGGGTTGTGCTTCATCGTGCAGGAGCCGAGCGGATAGAAGCCCGTGTCGAGATCGAAGTTCCGGCGAGAGATCCGGTTGTAGTGACGGACGATCTCGGGCTCGGAGACCTCCGGCAGCTCCGCCGCCCGCTCCCGGAGCAGGTTCTTCGGGATCAGCTGATCGAGCGGGGTCTCGGGCACGTCGGCCTCCGGCACTGTGCCCGCGCGACGTGCCTCGACCGAGCGCTCGTAGATCGTCGTCGCGCGGTCCCGCTGCATGGGCGTCTCGCTCAGTGCAGGCCCAAGGGCCGCGTTTCCGTTCTCGCCCATCAGGCGACCCCTCCGGCGACCTGCTCGGCCTCGCTGCCGCGCAGCTCTCCGATCGCGGCGCCCAGGACATCGGCGAGGCGGTCGATGTCCTGGCGGCTACGACGCTCGGTGAGCGCTATGAGGAGCCCGTTCGGGTGCTCGGGATAGTCGCGGCCCAGCGGATAGCCCGCACCGATCCCCTGGGCGGCACAGCGGTCGAGCACATCGGCGACAGGCGCGTCCAGCGTCACGGCGAACTCCCTCACCACCGGGGCGTCGTGCAGCGGCTCCACGCCGTCGACGGTGGCCAGCCGCTCGCGGGCGTAGGCCGTGCGGCGCACCAGCAGCTCACCGAGCTCGACGAAGCCGCGCTTGCCAAGCCAGGCGAGGTGGACCATTCCGGCCAGCGCGTTCAGCGCCTGCGCGGTGCAGATGTTGTGGGTCGCCTTCTCGCGGCGAATGTGCTGCTCGCGGGTCTGGAGGGTGAGGACGAAGCCGCGCCGGCCGTCGACGTCGGTGGTCTCACCGGCGATCCGGCCAGGCATGCGACGGATGTGCTCCTGGGTGGCGCAGAAGAAGCCGAACGAGGGCCCGCCGTAATCGAGGCGGTTTCCCAGTGGCTGCCCCTCGCCGACCGCGACGTCGGCGCCGCATTCACCCGGCGGCCTGAGGATGGAGAGCGCGATCGGATCGCAGGCGACGATCAGCAGAGCCCCGCGCTCCTTGGCCGCCGCGCCCAGCGCCTCGATGTCCTCGACGGAGCCCAGGAAGTTCGGCTGCTGGAGGAAGACCGCGGCGGTCTGGTCGTCGATCGCCTCCGCGAGGGCACCCGCGTCGGTGACCCCATCTGCCAGCGGCACCTCGACCAGCTCGCTGCCGTAGCCCGCCCCGTAGGTGACGAGCGACTCGCGGCTGTGCGGGTGAACTCCCCGCGAGGCGACGAGCTTCTTGCGGCCGGTCGCGCCGATCGCCAGGTAGGCGGCGGAGGCGACGGCGGATGGACCCTCATAGAGGGCCGCGTTCGAGACCGGGAGCCCCGTCAGCTCCGACATCGCCGTCTGGAACTCGAACATCACTTGGAGCCCGCCCTGCGAGATCTCCGGCTGGTACGGCGTGTACGGCGTGAGGAACTCCGAGCGGCTCGTGATCGCGTCGACGATCGCCGGCACGTAGTGGTCGTACATCCCCGCGCCCAGGAAGCTGGTCTCGACCTCGGCGTGCGCATTGCGCGAGGCCAGCGCCGACAGCCGGTCGTAGACCTCGGTCTCCGGCTTGCCGTCGGGCAGCTCGAGCGGACGCCCGAGGCGCAGCTCCTCCGGGATGTCCTCGAAGAGCTCGTCGATCGAGCCCACCCCGATGGCGTCGAGCATCGCGCGCCGGTCTTCGTCTGTGGCGGACGTGTAGCGGCTCACCGGCCACCCATCGTAGTCAGGCGTCCTGATCGCCCTGGGACTGCGCCCGGTAGGCGACGACCTCGACTCGCTCGAGGGTGACGAGGCCCTCCGTGACCATCTCGTCGAGCTTGGGCATGATCGCCTCGATCCGCTCGGCCCGATCGGCGACCTCGATCACGATCGGCAGGTCCTCGGAGAGCCGCAGGATGCGAGCCGTGTGCAGCCGCGAGGTCGCCCCGAATCCCTCGATCCCCCGCAACACGGTCGCCCCCGCCATGCCCTCTTCCCGCAGCATCTCGACGATCGCCTGATAGAGCGGCTTGCGCCCGTACTTGTCGGACTCGCCGATGAAGATCCGCAGGAGCTTTCCCTCGCCCTCGAGCTTCACAGCGTCCTCCCCAGCGCGAGACCGGAGAAAGCGGCGATGAGACCGACCGCCAGCATCCCGACCGAGTTCAGCAGAGCGAGGCCCACGGCGCCATCCTCGGCGAGCTTGACGCTCTCGTAGGTGTAAGTCGAGAACGTCGTGAAGGAACCCAGGTAGCCGATGCCGAGCGCGACGCGCCAGTTGGGATGCGGCAGCAGTCGCTCGGTGGTCAGAGCCACGAGCAGGCCGAGCGCGAACGCGCCGGCCACGTTGACCACGAACGTTCCCCACGGGAACTGGCCATGGACGAGATCGCTGACTCGGCCATCGAGCCAGTAACGGCTGATCGCACCCGCAGCGCCGAAGACGGCGACCAACAGATAGGTCACGGAGGACCTCCTGGCGTCGGATTGGACTACGA
>JBKPTM010000393.1:0-4657 GCA_046765935.1 Actinomycetota bacterium
CAACCGAGCTACGAGGCTGCGCTGGGCGCGTTCCAGAGCCTGCCGCAGGTCCGGGTCATGTTCGACAACGGCGCCGGCGGGGCGCAGGGGGCGCCGTTCCCGGGCTTCGAGCGTTCCTTCAACCGCTTCCCGATTCCCGGGACGCGGCCTCGCTCGCTGTTCTTCCGGGGCAACGGCCTGATGACGGGCAAGCCCGCGAAGAAGGGCGGCAAGGGCGCCAGCACGAGCTTCACCTGGGATAAGACGGCGCGTCCGCCGGTCGACTTCGCCGGCACGGACACGGGCGGCGGCGATCTGTGGACGGCACACCCGAGCTATGACTGGCGCCAGCCACCGGCGGGAACGGCGGCCTCGTTCATCACGCCGCCCCTCGCCCATGACCAGGCGATCATCGGAGCCGGTGCCGTTCACGCCTGGGTCAGGACGTCGGTCCCGGACATCGACCTCCAGGTGACGGTCTCGGAGGTCAGGCCCGACGGGCAGGAGAGCTACGTCCAGAGCGGCTATCTGCGGGCGAGCATGCGCAAGCTCGACCCGCGCAAGAGCACGCTCCTCGAGCCCGTTCTCAGCCTCCGCGGCGAGGACGTATCAAAGCTGCCGAAGCGCCGCTTCTCGAAGCTGATCGTCCCGCTCTACTACCAGGGCCACATGTACCGGGCGGGCTCGCGTATCCGGGTCACGATCAGCGCCCCGGTCGGCGACCAGCCGGTCTGGGCCTTCGCCGAGACCGTGCCCCAGCACAACGCGCGGGTGACGATCGCCCTCTCCCACAAGCGCCCATCGCGGCTGATACTGCCGCTCGTCCCGGGAGTCTCCGCGCCGACTCCGCTGCCGCCCTGTCAGGCGTTGCGCGGCGAGCCCTGCCGGGCCTTCACTCCCTAGGCGAGGCGGGCTCGAACAGGAGTGCGGTCACCACCGGCTGCGACTCCGGAGCGGGCTGGTCGACGCTCGAATAGGGCCGGTTGAGCAGATGGCCGCGATGCACGAGCGTCGCAGAGCCGCCGCCATCCAAGTTGATCGCGTCCTCGCAACCGAAAGTGATCATCAGCCGCGCGAGCTCAGGGAGGTCGAGGCCGGCGTCGACGCCGGTGCGCCGGCCGTCGCAGGCGACCACAAACAGCTCCGTTCGGCTCAGTCCGAGGGCGCAGCGCGGATGGCGCTCAGCCGTGATGTCCGAGTCGAACTGCGCCGCACCAGCCGAGAACCCCTCCCGGTCCTCGCCATCCATGAGTGAACGGCCGTCCGCGACGAGCATGGGGCCGGCCGTGACGAGGTCGCCGCCCGGCTCATCCGGAAGCTCGCCGCGGGGCGCCAGGCGGATATCGCCATCGAGTTGGATCGCCGCGCGACGCGGACCCCAGGGCGCTTCGATCGGCTCATGGGTCACGGCTGCGCCGCCGACGCGCACCTCGCCGAGCGCGCGGTAGGGATCCCGGACGAAGAAGCCGGCGACAACCGCCTCCGGCTGGTCGTGCTCCGTGCACCAGACGTCGAGGCGGCGCGGCTCAGGGAGGCAAATCAGTCGTACGTCCGTGCTCGCCCGCTGATGCCGCACGAGGTAGACCGTGGTCTCCCGCCCGTCGCGAAGCCGGATGCGCGTCAGCTCGTATTCGATGCCATCGCCCCGCACGTCGAAGCGAATCTTCTCGCTTCAGCCGATCGAGCCGACGAGAGTCGCGTGCTGGCTTTAGGAAGCCTCGACGGCCTCGACGATCGCGCCGGTGTTGGTGCCCCAGTGCTCCTCGGGGTCCGGCGGCATGTCGCGGAGGAACCACTCCGCGTCCAGGGCGCCCTTGGTGCCGCTGCCGGCGGCGGTGACGGCCTGACGGTAGGTGTGGTCGACCAGGTCGCCGACCGCGAAGACGCCGGCGAGCTTGGTCTTGGTGGAAGGCTCCTCGACCGTCACGTAGCCCTCGGCGTCTAGGTCCACCTGGCCCTCGACGAGCTCGGAGCGGGGACGGTGCCCGATCGCGACGAAGGCGCCGCCGATCTCGAGCTCCTTCTCCTCGCCGGTCTCGGCGTGCTGCAGCCTGACCCTGGCGATCTTGCCGTCGTCTCCGGCGATGAACTCGACCGGGACATAGGGCGTCAGGAACTCGATGTTCTCCTTGTTCCGAGCGCGCTCCTGCATGATCTTGGAGGCGCGGTACTCGTCGCGGCGGTGGATCGAGAAGAGCTTGTTCGCGAACTTCGAGACGAAGATCGAGTCCTCCATCGCCGAGTCGCCGCCGCCGATCACGGCGACGTTCTCGCCCTTGAAGAAGGCGCCGTCGCACACTCCGCAGGTCGATACGCCGCTGCCGGCGAGCTCGATCTCACCGGGGATGCCGAGTCGCTTGGGCTCGGCGCCCATCGAGAGGATCACGGCCCTGGCCTTGTAGGTGTCCTTGCCGACCTTGACGGTCTGCACTCCACCGTCGCTGAGCTCGAGCTCGGTCGCGTCGTCGGTGATGAAGCGGGTGCCGAAGCGCTCGGCCTGGCTGCGGAAGTGGTTCATCATCTCCGGCCCCATCACGCCCTCGACGTATCCGGGGTAGTTCTCGACGTCGGTCGTGTTCTGGAGCTGGCCGCCCCACTGGAAGCCCTCGATGACGAGCGGCTCGAGCTCGGCGCGGGCCGCGTAGAGCGCCGCGGTGTAACCCGCGGGGCCGCCGCCGACGATGATCAGATTCTCGACCCGCTCGGTGTCATTCGTGTTCTCGGCCATCTCGGTCCTTTCGGAGCCTACCCAGAGGCTCGGTGGGAGACCCTTACTTCACTTTTTATAGTAGCTGGACGCGACCCTTTGTTACGAGCCCGCGGCGGCGGTCTCGGGCTCTCCGACGCCTAGGCGAGCCGGACGATCGCGCCCCTCCTGCTCCCAGCGGCTGACCGTGTTGCGCAGCTGGAAGAACGCGATGATCCCCGGCGGAATGGGCAGCCAGAAGGCGATCACCCGATAGGTCAGCACGGCGGCGAACACCTCCGCGCTCGGCACGCCGAAGAGGACGAAGGCACCGATCATCCCGGCGTCCACCGCCCCCACGCCGCCCGGAGCAAACGGGAAGAGATTGGCGAGCATGCCCAGGAAGAACCCCTGGATCACCACCCCGAGCGGGACCGAGACGTCGAAGGCGTGGAAGCTCGCCCAGAGGATCGCGATGTTCGCCGCCCAGAAGCCGACCGCGCCGCCGAATGCCAACACGCCGGAGCTCGGGTGGCGGACGAACTGGATGGCCGTCCGCGTTCCCTGAGCGAAGGTGGCGGGAGCGGTCGCCAGGCGCTTGGCGATCCGGCCGAAGCGGCCGGAGGTGTGGCGCTCGATCCGCCGCTCGACGTCGTCGGGCACGAGCGTCAGCAACAAGCCGATGACGAGCGCCACCGCGGCCAGCGCGGCGGGGATCAGGGTGCCGGACAACGGGGCCTCACCGGAGAGGACGTGTGTCCTGAGCAGGACTCCGAAGATCACCAGGGCCGCGAGATAGACGGCGTAGAGGACCACCAGGAAGGCGACCATCCGGCAGACCGATTGCCGCCTCTCCATCCCGGCCTTCCGCAGCGCCCAGTAGGTGAGGAGGATGCCGCCGGCGCCGCCGGCCGAGAAGAGCCGGGTGGCCGCCAGGCCGGCCATCGTGATCTGGTAGCTCTCGCCCCACTCGAGGTGGATCACGCGCTCGCCGACCACGCCCCGGAAGAGGGCGACGTACGCGGCGAACATCGCGACGCAGCAGACGATGCCGATCGCGATCCAGAGGGGGTCCCCCTCCCCGATCTTGTCGAGCGCATCCTGAAGGTCGAACAGCCGTGGGATCAGGACGTAGATCGCGACCAGAAGCAGGACGACCGCGATCGCGGTCTGGATCAGCCGCTTCGGATTCGCGAAGAAGCTGGGCTCAGCCTCCGCGACCATTTCGCGGGCCGTCTCATGCTGCTCGGAAGCGCTTAGCGGGCGCTCCTCCCTCACCCATGGGATGTTCGCAAACAGGGCTCACGGAGCGTGGCCGCCAAGAGAAAACGGGTTGCTCCTTGCGGAGCACCCTCGCATCAACTGGGATTGGCGATGCGTTCGAGCCGCTGCAGCCCTCGGCTGATCGCCCCGGCGATGGGCTCGACGTAGCGCTCCCCGCGCCGCACCGCGATCACGATCGCCGTCCCCGCGAGCAGGTCGATCACGTAGTGCTCGCCGAGGTAGATCAGGGCGAACCCCAGGGCGCCCGCGTAGGCCCATCCGAAGGCGCCCGCCGCCGGCCCGGTCTCCGCGAGCAGGAGCGCCGCCATCAGCGTGGTCGCGAAATGGAGCGAGGGCATCGCCGCCCACGGGTTCCCGCCGAGTGCCTCGTAGAGCATCGGCCAGGCCCGGCCCCACTCCTCCTCACCCACCTCGACCATGATCCGCCGGACTTTCTGGTCGGTGTAGCCCTCCTCCGAGGCCCACCACGGGGGCGCGGTCGGCACGGCCATGTACAGCGCGCAGCCGAGGTCGAAGACCGCCGACATCTGCCTCGCCGAGCGCGGGAAGTGCTCCGGATGGCGGGCGAGGATCCAGGTGAGGGAGCCGTGAGGCTCTAGGAACCAGGCCCAGTGGATCCAGGACAGCGCCCGGTCGACGGTGTTCCGCCGCCCGAGGCCCGCGAGCGCCTTCTGGAGCCGGACGTTCGGCAGCTCTCCGCCGCCGAGG
>JBKPTM010000394.1:0-1478 GCA_046765935.1 Actinomycetota bacterium
GCAGTCACCGCCAGCTTCCTGGGCGCGAACAAGTCCAAGCGCCGGCCGGTGGTCGCCGGCGCCGTACTCGCCTTCGGGGTGACGATCGCGACCTGGTTCGTCGTCCAGGCGCTGCTCGACGTGGCCTCGCCGCTCGGGCCCAAGCTGGAGGCGATCACCGGGTTCCTCGCGATCGTCGTCCTGCTGGTGGTCCTCAACTGGTTCGTCCACCGCGTCTACTGGACCGACTGGATCGGCCGCCACCACAAGCGCCGCCAGAAGCTGCTCACGCAGACCGGCCCCTGGGTCTTGATCGGCCTGGTCGCGCTCGGGTTCACGACGGTCTACCGCGAGGGCTTCGAGGTCGTGCTCTTCCTCCAGAACCTCGAGCTCCAGAACGGCAGCTCCACGGTGCTGGAGGGCGTCGCGATCGGGCTCGCCTGCACCGCGGTGGTCGGCGTCCTCACCTTCTGGCTCCACCACAAGCTTCCCTACCGCCGCATGCTGGTCATGACCGGCGCCCCGGTCGCGGTGGTCCTGATGGTGATGATCGGCGGGACCGCCCTCTCCTTCATGGACCTCGGCTGGATCCCGAGCCACCCGACGCCGTTCACGGTGCCGGAGTGGATGGGCTCCTGGTTCGAGATCTACTCCTATTGGGGGACGATCGGCGCGCAGCTGCTCGCCGGGATCCTGGTCGTCGGCTCCTACGTCCTCGCCGAGCACGTCAAGGTCCGCCGCCGCGTCCAGAGGGGCGAGGAGCCGGCCGTTCGCGCCGACTCTCCTCCCCCGCTCCAGACTCAGACCGAGTCCGCCTAGCCCGAGTTAACCTGGCGGCATGCGCCGCTCGCCAGGGAAGGTCGCGCTCGTCGCTGCGCTGGGTCTGCTGCTGGTGGCCGGGCTCGCCGTCGCGAAGAAGAAGCACCACCACAAGCTCCCTCGCGGCCCGTATCCGAGCCTCGGCGCTTGCCCTGTCTTCCCTCCCGCCGCGCCCGGCGGCCCTTCGGGGGCGGACGAGGCGGCGTGGAATCAGGACATCTCGGCATCGCCCCCCGATCCCAACTCGGCGGCCTACATCTCCTACATCGGCGCGCACGGGGGCGACCTCGTCCACCCGGACTTCGGCTCTCCCCGCGAGTACGGCTTCCCGTACGCGGTCGTCGGCAAGAAGCAGAAGCGCACCACGGTCAACTTCACGGCCTACGGCAACGAGTCCGACCATGGCGCCTATCGGGTGCCGCTGAAGGCTCTGGTCGAGGGCGGACAGGGCTCGGACGGCGACCGCCACGTGCTCGCCGTCGACTCGGCTCGCTGCAAGCTCTACGAGCTCTACCGCGCCTTCGCGCGCAAGAGGCCGAAGCCGCACTGGAACGCCGACGCCGGAGTGATCTGGGATCTGCGCTCGGGCGCTTTGCGGCCCGAGGGCTTCACCTCGGCCGACGCCGCCGGGTTGCCGATCTTCCCGGGACTGGTTCGCTACGACGAGGCCGCCTCTGGCC
>JBKPTM010000395.1:0-5929 GCA_046765935.1 Actinomycetota bacterium
CAGCTACCCCGTGCTCCTTGTCTCGTACCTGATGGGCTGCACGAAGTACTCCGACACGAGCACGACCGATCTCGTGAAGGCGTATTTCCAGTACATCGTGAGCGACGAGGGCCAGCAGGTGGCGGCGCAGAACGCCGGCTCGGCGCCGATCGGGCCGAACGTCAAGAAGGAGGACGACACCGCGATCTCTGCGATCGGCGGCTGATCCGACGATGCTCTCCGCAAAGCGAGAGCCAAGGACTGACGGACCGGAGGGTCCCGCGCCACCGCGCGGGACCCTCCTTCCGTCTCTCATCTGAGAATGGAAGCCCACACCGAAACCACCACGCAGGCCGGTCAGATCCTGGCCTCGGCCTCGGGCGGGCGTCGCAGGCCCGGCGACAGGATCTTCTCCAACGCAGCCGTGATCGCCGCGGTCACGGTGCTCGCGATCCTGGGTGGAGTCGCGCTGTTCCTGATCATCAAGTCAGTACCCGCGGTGACTGCGAGCTCGGCGGAGCTGCCAGATGGCAAGAGCCTGGTCGACTACATCGCCCCGCTCGCCTTCGGGACTGTGCTGGCTGCGGTGGTCGCGGTGATCATCGCCGTACCGCTCGCCGTCGCCGTGGCCCTGTTCATCAGCCACATCGCGCCGCGTCGGATTGCCAACACCCTCGCTTACATCGTCGACCTGCTCGCCGCGATCCCGAGCATCGTCTACGGCCTCTGGGGAATCTTCGTGCTCGGCCCCGCGATGGTCCCGATCCTCGACTGGCTGGTCGACAAGGTCGGCTTCATCCCGCTGTTCGACGGGCCGGCCTCCGTCACCGGGCGGACAATGCTCACGGCCGGCCTCGTCCTCGCCGTGATGATTTTGCCGATCATCTCCGCCGTCTCGCGCGAGGTCTTCGCCCAGACCCCGCGCAAGCTCGAGGAGGCCGCCCTCGCTCTGGGCGCCACGCGCTGGGAGATGATCCGGATGGTCGTGCTCCCGTTCGGCAAGTCCGCCGTAATCAGCGGATCGATGCTCGGGCTGGGACGCGCCCTGGGGGAGACGATGGCCGTGACGATCATCCTCTCGGTCTCGGGGATCGTCAGCTTCGACCTGGTCAGCCAGGAGAACCCGACCCCGATCGCCGCGAACATCGCCCTCAAGTTCCCCGAGGCCTCCGGGATCGACGTCAATGCCCTGATCGCCTCGGGCCTCGTCCTCTTCGGGATCACGCTGGTCGTGAACGTGATCGCCCGGCTGGTCATCTCCAAATCCAACATCCAGTGAGCCATGGCTGACGACGGACCGAGAGAGAACCCCGCGGCGGCCTTCGAGCCGGGCGAGGGCGTCAATCCGCTCGGCGGCGGAACGATCGGCGGTGGAACGCTGCCGCGCTGGTTCCTGCAGGCGGTCGTCGGCGCCTGCGCCCTGGTCTCGCTCGCCATCCTGCTGGCGACGGGGAGCTTCACGATCGTCCTCCTCTTCGTGATCACCTTCGTGCTCGCCCTGCCCACCGGCTACATCTGGTCGAGATTGACCGAAGGGCGGCGGGAGGCAAAGGACCGGCTGGTCACTCTCGGGATCGCCGCCGGCTTCGGGATCGCGGTCGCGCCGCTGATCTCGCTCCTCTACGAGGTGGTCAAGAGGGGCACCGCCCGCTTCGACGGAAACTTCTTCACGGAGTCGGCCCGAGGCGTGATCGGCGCCGGCGGCGGCGCGCAGCACGCGATCGTCGGCACGCTGATCATCACTGGGGTGGCGACCCTGATCTCGGTCCCCATCGGGATCATGGGCGCTGTCTACCTCAACGAGTACGGCACTGGCCGGCTGCGCAAGGCCCTGACCTTCTTCGTCGACGTGATGACTGGGATCCCCTCGATCGTGGCCGGGCTGTTCGCTTACGCGCTCTTCGCGCTGTTCCTGGGGCCAGGGATCCGGCTCGGCGTGATCGGCTCGGTCGCTCTGTCGGTGCTGATGATCCCGATCGTCATCCGCTCGGCCGAGGAGATCCTGAAGATCGTCCCCAACCACCTGCGGGAGGCCGCCTACGCGTTGGGGACCCCGAAGTGGAAGGTCGTGCTGCGGATCGTGCTGCCGACGGCCCTGGCCGGACTCGTGACGGGCGTGATGCTGGCGGTGGCGCGGGTGATCGGCGAGACCGCCCCCCTCCTCGTCACCACGGGGGTGATCGACTCGGTCAACTCCGACCCATTCAACGGGCGAATGCAGAACCTCGCCGTCTTCGCCTACAGCGAGTACAAGGATCCGGGGGTCCAGGTGCAGGCCTCTTACGACAAGGCGTGGGCCGCGGCGCTCACCCTGATCCTGCTCGTGATGGTGCTCAGCCTGCTCGCCCGCTGGATCTACCGCCGCTTCGGAACCGACCTGCGCTAGCCAGGCGACTGCCATTGACCAGAGACAGGAGAGACATGCCGGAGACAGCCTCAGAGCAGAGAATCGACCAGGACCGCCCGGCCGTGACCCCGGAGGTCGCCGCCGCGACCGAGAGTGCGAAGAAGCGGGACGCCGCTAGGGTCGAGCGCGTGGCCAAGCGCTTCCAGGTGAAGGACGTCGACCTCTACTACGGCAGCTTCCACGCGGTGCAGGGCGTCACGATGACGCTCGAGGCGAATCAGGTCACCGCGCTGATCGGCTCCTCGGGGTGCGGGAAGACCACGGTGTTGCGCTCGCTCAACCGGATGCATGAGCTCACGCCCGGCGCCCGGGTCGAGGGCCAGATCACCCTCGACGACCACGACATCTACGGCTCCAACGTGGATCCGGTGGAGGTCCGTCGCCTCGTCGGCATGGTCTTCCAGGCGCCCAATCCGTTCCCGACGATGTCGGTATACGAGAACGTCGCAGCCGGCCTCACCCTCAACCGGCGCGGGATCTCCAAGTCCGAGAAGGACGAGATCGTGGAGCGCTCGCTTCGCAGCGCCCATCTCTGGGAGGAGGTGAAGGATCGCCTCGACCGCCCAGGCTCGGGCCTCTCGGGCGGTCAGCAGCAGCGCCTCTGCATCGCCCGGGCGATCGCCGTCGAGCCGGAGGTCCTCCTCATGGACGAGCCCTGCTCGGCCCTCGACCCGATCGCGACGCTCGCGGTCGAGGACCTGATCGAGGATCTGAAGACCCGCTACACGATCGTGATCGTCACGCACAATATGCAGCAGGCCGCCCGCGCGAGCGATACGACGGCCTTCTTCAACCTCGAGGCGAGCGGTATGCCCGGGCGCCTCGTCGAGATGGGCCCGACACAGAAGATGTTCACCAACCCGGGCAATAAGGAGACCGAGGACTACGTCAGCGGAAGGTTCGGGTGATCGGATGGAGGTGAGGCTTCACTACCAGGAGGAGCTCGCCAAACTCGAGGGGCGCGCCCTTTCCGGGATCGATCTGGTCGTCGCCTCACTCGACCGGACCATGGAGGCGGTCGAGCACAAGGACACGGAGCTCGCCGAGCTGGTGATCGCCGACGACGACCGGATCGACGGCCGGTACCTCGAGGTCCACCAGGCGATCCTCACACTGCTCGCCACACAGGCACCGGTGGCCACGGACCTGAGACTGATCTCTGCGCTCCTACACGTGATGCACTCGATCGAGCGCATGGGCGATCAGTGCGTGAACATCTCGAAGGTCATCCCGCTCACGGGCCACGACGCGCCTCAGCACTCGGAGATGATCGACCGGATCCTGCTGATGGGAAAACAGGCGCGGTCGATGCTCTCGCAGGCGAAGAAGGCCTTCGAGGGGCGCGACGTCGAGCTCGCCCGCGACCTCGTGCGCCAGGACGACCTGATCGACAACCTCAACAAGGAGTGCTTCCAGATCGCCGTCCAGGTGGGCGAGGACGAGGACACTCGCGAGTGGGCGATGACGATGATGCTCGTTGCCCGAGCGCTGGAGCGGATCGGCGACAACGCCGTCGACATCGGCGAGCAGGTCGCCTTCGTCGTCACCGGCCTCTTCCGGGAGTTCGAGGACGCCTCGCACCCCGGGCAGACGCCGCTCCCCTCGAGCTGAGGGACAGCTAACCCGTAACCGGTAATTCGTAGGTGTTGTCACCCCGTTTACATCGCGTACACGGGATCGCAACATCGCCCGGGCTCCCCGCGTAGAGACTGCCGCGCGTCCGTCCGCCGTGACGGATTAACACAAACGGGCTGCTTCGTACGGGGCCCACGCATATCGTGAAGGAGCCACTCAAGTGATCAACCCATTCCGATCCGAGCGCGGCTGGCGGGGCAAGCGGCGGATCGCTGTTCTCGTCTCAATAGCCGGCGTTCTGGGCATTGCCGCCCTGGGCTCGGCCACCACCGCATCGGCCGCGACAGTGGCCAACTGCAACTCGAAACTGGAGGGGAAGGGCGCGAGCCCGAGCGTCAAGCTCAGCTTCGTCTGCGACGGCCCGGTCCGCGCATACAGCGTGGGCGCAAACAAGGCGATCAAGAACTACAGCGCTCCGAACGCCGGCGGCGCGAGCCAGTTCTTCACCTGCGAGGGGACCGGCGTCGGCTTCGGCTGCGGCGTTTCCGATCGAGCGACGCCTGGGACGCAGGCGCCTGGGACCACCGGTTGGGGCGCCACGTTCCCACCGGCTCCGTCGGCGACCCAGACCCCGACGACCTGCGGGGGGTTCAAGCGAATCGAGCAGAAGAGCGACGGGTTCCCGGCGGATCGCAACGGGATCGTCAACCCGCCGTGTACCCAGTTGATCCCCGCCGGGACGAAGGTGACTCAGAGCATCAAGCTCGGGTCCAGCCCGTGCGCGGGTGGCACCAAGGACCCGCTGCAGGTCTACCTGTTCGTCGGCGGTGAGCCGGCCGTGACCTCGTTCACGGTCGGGGGCGACTCGACCACCGTCGGGGAGTACCTCCAGGGACCGCAGAAGGTGAACGTGAAGGCTTTCAAGAAGGTCTGCGCCGCGAAGTCGTCCGGCAAGAAGGGCGGCGGCAAGAAGTCCTCTGCGCCGCCGACGAAGTTCCCGGTCGGCTGCGCGGGCTCGGTGGCCCATTCGACCCTGCCCGGGGCCGATGCCACCGACGCGAGGCTCACCTTCACCTGCAGCCAGAACATCCGGGCGTTCGCCGTCTACAGCAACAAGCCGGTGGACATCCCGGGCGACGAGCCGGTCGTCACGGGGACCGGTGGCGGCGGTGTGAGCGAAGGCGCCCTCCACCAGTGCGAGGGCGACATCCCCGGAGCCGGGTACGGCTGCGGGATCGTCGACCGCCAGGCTCAGACGACGTCCCTGCCGAACGGTCAGGGCATCTCCGCGGGTAACACCGCGGAGCAGCAGATCTCCTTCGAGTCCGCCCCGTGCAAGCGGGCGGGGGAGTCGAAGGCCAAGGTGTGGATCGTCGCGATGGGTGAGCCGATCCTCGGCAGCACGGTCGGTGAATTCACCTCCGCTCCACAGCAGCTCGCCCTCATCGGCTACGGCAAGTGCAAGGGCGGCAAGAAGAAGAAGTAAGTAACGAGACACGCACCGCTCCAATTCGAGACGGCGGCCGCGCGAGAGCGCGGCCGTCGTCGCGTTTAACGGTGGGACCCCGGGGTATCCAAATTGGTTTTTTCCGGGAGACCGGGTGTTTTACGTCGCTGTTACAGCCTGGTCACGGTCTAGTCACACCCCCCTCGACAGCCGCGTCGAGACTGCGCCCGTCCTCGTGTGAGAGACCGAAAGGAGCATCAGTGTCAAGAAGAGGGATTCGCCTGGTGGCCGTGATCGCCACGGTCTCGCTGCTGGCGGTCGTGCCGGCGGCGGCGCAGGCGAAGAAGATCATCACGATCAGTGGATCGACTTCGGTCTACCCGCTGGAGATCAAGCTCGCCAGCAAGTGGATCAAGACCAAGAAGGGCAAGAAGTTCGGTTTCAAGATCCTCCAGGGCGGTTCGAACGTCGGCATCTCGGACGTGGCCAAGGGCCGTGTCTCGATCGGCGCGTCCTCGAGG
>JBKPTM010000396.1:0-6756 GCA_046765935.1 Actinomycetota bacterium
GCGTGATACCGGCAGAGGAGATGCCGGCGGAGCGGAGCTGTGCGGCAGTGACGATCCCATGCTGGCTCGCCGCAACGCGGGCGATAGCCGCGTCCCCTGCAGGCCTGGCGACTTCTCTTCGCATACCGAAAGGAAGTCGCCAGCCGCTTCGCTCTCTCCCCCTTGATCGCCGCTGTTCGTCCCGGCGCTGCGCCGTCCCACCGGTTACGTGTAGGTTCCCGCGCCGATGGCGACCGAACGAACCCTCATCCTCGTCAAACCCGACGCCTTCGAGCGCGGCCTCACCGGCGAGGTCATCGCTCGGTTCGAGCGCAAGGGGCTCAAGCTCATAGCCCTGAAGCAGATGCAGGCTCACGAGGAGCTGGCGAACAGTCATTACGAAGAGCACACCGAGAAGCCGTTCTTCGGCGAGCTGGTCTCCTTCATCACCCGCGGCCCGCTCGTCGCGATGGTGCTGGAGGGGGAGAGCGCCGTGGTCGCGGCCCGCCAGCTGATCGGCGCGACCAATCCGCTCGAGGCCGACGCCGGATCGATCCGCGGTGAGTTCGCTACCGAGGTCACCTTCAACCTCGTGCACGGCTCCGACTCGCCGGAGTCGGCCGAGCGCGAGATCGGCCTCTGGTTCCCCGAACTCTGAGCAGTTCTCCCTAGCCTGGGCGGCATGTCGTCCAAGCTGGTCCTTGCCTCCGGATCACCGCAGCGCCGCGCACTCCTCTCCGCGCTCGGGCTCGACTTCGAGGTACGGCCGGCCGCGATCGAGGAGGAGACGGAGGGCGAGCCGCGGGACCTGGTCGTGCGCAACGCCCTGCGCAAGGCCGAGGCGATCGCGGCGAGCGAACCCGCCGCCCTGGTGATCGCCGGCGACACCGAGGTGGTGATCGACGGCGAGGTGCTGGGTCAGGCCGGGAATGAGGCCGAGGCGCGTGCCCACCTCGAGCGCCTCTCAGCAACCGAGCATCACGTCCTCGGCGGCCTGGCGCTGGTCGCCCCGGACTCAGAGCCCCGCACCGGCGTGGATCTCTCGACGGTGGCGTTCAGAGAGCTCGACGCCACGCTGCTGGATGCGTACCTCGCGTCCGGCGAGTGGCGGGGCCGGGCCGGCTCCTACGCGATCCAGGGGCTCGGCTCAGCGCTGGTGGACATCGTCCGCGGCGACGTCTCCAACGTCATCGGCCTGCCAATAGGCCTCCTCCTCCGGCTCGCTCCCGAGTTGGTGGCGGGAGGGACGTGAGCTTTCTCCGGGACCCCTCAGCGATAACCCGAACTGCAATCTGTCCAACAGCCGAAACTTTCCGGACTTTGGGCGTTTAATCCGAGCCGCTAGGCTCCGACGAACTTTCGGTATTCGTCCCCACCTGTGAGCTTTCTCAGCACGATCAGCCCTGCGCGCGACATGGCCGTCGATCTCGGCACGGCCAACACGCTCGTGTACGTGCGCGGCCGTGGGATCGTCGTCTCGGAACCGTCGGTGGTCGCGGTCGACACTGCGACCGGCGAGGTCCACGCCGTCGGCGCAGAGGCGAAGCAGATGCTCGGCCGCACGCCGTCGACGATCAACGCGATGCGACCTCTCAAGGACGGCGTGATCGCCGACTTCGAGGTCACCGAGTCGATGCTCCGCTACTTCATCAAGCGGGCCAATCACAGCCGCTTCACCCATCCGCGGGTAGTGGTGTGCGTTCCTTCGGGGGTGACCGGGGTCGAGAAGCGAGCGGTCGAGGAGGCATGCCTCGGAGCCGGCGCGCGCGAGGCCTATCTGATCGAGGAGCCGATGGCCGCCGCGATCGGCTCCGGTCTCCCGGTCAGCGAGCCGACCGGCAGCCTGGTCGTCGACATCGGGGGCGGCACCACGGAGGTCGCGGTCATCTCCCTCGGCGACATCGTCGTATCTCAGTCGGTGCGAGTCGGCGGCGACGAGATGGACGAGGCGATCATGAACTTCTGCAAACGGGACCATCAGCTGCTGATCGGCCACCAGACGGCGGAGGACATCAAGCACGAGGCCGGCTCGGCCAATCCGCTCGGCCACGAGATCGAGATCGAGATCCGCGGCCGCGATCTCGGCTCCGGCCTGCCCCGCGCGGTGAAGCTCAACTCGGAGGACATCCGCAAGGCGATGGACGACCCGATCCAGCAGATCATCGCGGCGGTCCGGGACACCCTCGACCGCACGCCGCCGGAGCTCGCCGGCGACCTGATGGAGCGCGGCATGACCCTCGCCGGCGGTGGCGCACTGCTGCAGGGCTTCGCCGAGCGGATGAGCGACGAGTGCCAGATGCCCGCGAGGCTCGCCGAGTCCCCGCTGACCTGCGTGGCGACCGGATCGGGACAGGCCCTGGAGGAGTTCGAGGCGATCAAGCGCGCCCTCAAGAACTCCCGTGTACGGAGGCGCTACTGAGCGCCGGCTGAGAGGGAGACTCGGCCTTGTACCTGCTTGATCGCCCCGAGGACATCCCGCCGCGGCTCACCAATCGCCTGAACCTCCGCATCGCGATTCTCGGCGCCGTCGTGGTGGCCGCGATCGCGACGGTTCTCCTCCGGCTCTGGTCCCTCCAGATCCTGGACGGGCAGCATTACCGCGCCCTGGCCAAGGACCACGGCGTCCTCGACGTGCGCGTCCACCCGCCGCGCGGCGAGATCCTCGACCGAGACGGCAAGGTCCTCGTCGAAAACCGGACCGTGATGACGCTCCAGCTGCGTCCGTCGGACCTGCCGAATGACAAGACCGAGCGCCACCGGGAGCTGGCCAAGCTCGGCGATCTCCTCGGCCTCTCGCAGCGCGAAATCCGTCAGCGGGTTCGCGCGACTCCGCAGTACGCCGGCTACCCGGTCGTACTCAAGCAGGGCCTTGACCGCCAGCTTCTCTTCTATTTCCTCGAGAACAAGGACAGCTTCCCGGGCGTAAGCGTCGAGCGAACCTACGTCCGCAGGTATCCGGACGGCACGCTCGCCGCCCACGTTCTGGGCCAGGTCGGTCAGATCAGTCCGCACCAGCTGACCAGGCCCCAATACAAGACGCTGAAGCCGGGCGACATCATCGGTCAGGCCGGTGTCGAGTACACCTACGACAAGTTCCTGCGCGGCAAAGCCGGCAGCCAGCGGATCCAGGTCGACGCCCTGGGGCGGCCCCGCGGCACGCTCGGCAACCGGCCGGCCGAGGCCGGGGACAGCCTCCGCCTGACACTGGACTCGGGACTCCAGGAGGTGGGGGAGTCCGCCCTCAGCTCCAAGGGACTGCCCGCGGCCTTCGTGGCCATGAACGTCCACACCGGCGCGATCCTGGGAATGGGCTCCTATCCCACCTTCGATCCGTCCTTCTACACGCGGCCTCACACAAAAGCTCAATACGACGCCTTCGGAAGCCAACCCGGCGATCCGCTGGTGGACCGTGCCGACCAGGGGGGCTATCCGACGGGGTCCGCGTTCAAGCCGATCACCGCCACGGCCGCGCTGGAGGACGGCCTGATCACTCCAAGCACGATCTTCAACGACACCGGCTCGCTCGACATCGGCGGCCTCGTCGTCCACAACGCCGGCGGGGCCGCCAACGGCCCGATCGACATGAGCACCGCCCTCCAGGTCTCCTCCGACGTCTACTTCTTCAACCTCGGCCTGCACGCTGAGGCGAGCGGCAACGGCGGCCAGATCCAGGACTGGGCGTTCAGGTACGGCCTGGGCCGCAAGCCACAGGTCGACATTCCGGACGCCACCGCCGGCCTGATCCCGACGCCGGCGTGGCGCAACCGCGTCTACCGCAGCCACAAGAACCCCTACATCGACCGGCCCTGGAACCAGGGCGACAACGTCAACCTCGCCGTCGGGCAGGGAGACGTCATGGTCACTCCGCTGCAGCTGGCGCGGGCCTATGCCGCGCTCGCGAACGGCGGGGCCCTCGTGCGGCCGCACGTCGGCGGAAGCGTCGTGAACCTCCAGGGCAGGACCGTCAGAAAGATCCACCCGCAGCCACAGCGACACCTCCGCATCTCGGATGAGACGCGAAGCGTGATCCTCGAAGGCCTGCATCGCGCCGCCGACGAGCCGGGCGGCACCTCCTATGCGGTCATGGGGAGCTTCCCCATCCCGGTCGCCGGCAAGACCGGCACGGCGGAGCGACAGGGCCAGCAGGACCAGTCCTGGTACAGCGTCATCGCGCCGTACCCCGACCCGCAGATCGTCGTCACGGTGACCGTGGAGCGCGGTGGGTTCGGCGTCGAGTCAGCCGCCCCGATCGCACGCACGATCCTCGAGCAGTACTTCAACCGGAACGGTGGCGGCATCGACACTGCAGCGGCACACGCGGCGGGGCCGGGCTGATGGAAGCGGCTAAGCCCTCATTCACGATCGCGCCGCAGCGCTCGCGCGCGCTCGAGGTTCTGGGCCTGCGCTACCTCGACCCGATCCTGCTCTTCGCTTCGATTGGGCTGATCGCCTTCAGCGTCTTCACCCTGGCGTCCTCGACCCAGCATGAGATCGCGGCGAACCCGAATTACTTCGTCGTACGGCAGGTGCTCTATGGGGTGATCGGTATCGGATTGATGATCGCGATCAGCCGTGTCGACTACACGAGGCTGCGGGAGCTGCGGGTTGGGATCTATGCCTTCATGGTCGGCTCGATCGCCTTCGTCTTCCTCGTGGGAACCGCGGTGCGCGGTTCGAACCGCTGGATCGAGTTTCCCCTCTTCCAGTTCCAGCCGTCCGAGCTCGCCAAGGTGCTGCTCTGCGTGTCGCTGGCGGCCTTCATCTATGAGCGGGTCAGGCGCCCGTTTGGGATTCAAACCACGCTCTGGTTGCTCGCCGTCGGCCTGCTGCCCGCAGCGCTCGTCTTCCTCCAGCCCGACCTCGGGACGGGAATCGTCCTGGTTGCGATCGCGCTGACGGTCCTGTTCGTCTCCGGCATCCCTTGGCAGCACTTCGCCGCAATCGGGGCGGCCGCGGCGTTGCTCGCGGGGGGCGCCTACCTGGGCGGATCCGCCGCTGGCGTGCAGTTCCTCCATGGCTACCAAGAGGACCGCCTGACCGCATTCCTCCATCCGAGCGACGATCCCCAAGACGCGAGTTATCAAGTGACCCAGTCCAAGATCGCGATCGGATCGGGGGAAGCGTCCGGCCGCGGAGACGATGCCACCCAGACCGAGCTTCTCTTCCTGCCCGAGCGTCACACCGACTTCATCTACGCGGTAATCGGCGAGCGTTTCGGCTTCACGGGCGCCGCGCTGGTGATCCTGCTCTACGCGGTGCTCTTCTGGCGGGCGATCCGGGTGATGCGGATATCCACCAGCTTCTACGGGGTGATGATCGCCGGAGGGATCGTCGCCATGCTCGCCTTTCAGGTGATCGTGAACGTCGGGATGAACCTCGGATTGATGCCTGTCACCGGGATCACGTTGCCCCTGATCAGCTACGGCGGCTCATCGGTTGTCGGGACGTTCCTCGCGCTCGGGCTGCTGCAGGCGATACACGCACAGTCGCGCGCGGAGAGTTTCAAGTCTTATTGAAGCTAGGCGCTACTCTCGGGCACCGCTGGAGCGCTGCGGGGGCGGAATCGACCGTGAGCAGAATCGACCTTGAGCTGTGAGGGCTAGAAACACATGTATCGCAAGCAGGTGCGCCGTCGACGGGCGGTGCTGTTACTGCTCGTCGCCGCCTCGCTGACACTGCTCAGCCTCTATTACCGAGAGAGCACCGGGGGTCCGCTGCACGGCTTCCAGGACGTCGTCTCGACGATCTTCAGTCCGATCTCATCTGGCGCCGACCGGGCGCTGAAGCCCGCCCGCGACCTGGTCAACTGGTTCGGCGAGACCTTCGACGCCCGGGGCGACCGGGCGCGGCTCGAGGACCAGGTCGCGACGCTGCGCAACCAGCTGTCGCAGGCGCAGACCCAACAGAGTGAGGCCCACGAGCTCAAGTCCCTGGACGCGACGCTCAGCGGCGGGATCGTCCCCGACGGCACCGATCCGGTGACCGCGCGCGTCGTCGTCCGCTCGCCGACCGTCTGGTACTCGACGGTCACGATCGACAAGGGGTCGAGCGACGGCGTCCACGTCGACGATCCGGTGGTGGCCGCGCAGGGGCTGGCCGGCAAGGTGACCCAGACGACGCCGAACACCGCCCAGGTGACCCTGATCACCGACGCCGACAGCGCGGTCACCGGTCGGGTGACGCCGAGCGGCGCGACCGGCGTCGTCGAGCCCGACGTCGGCAACCCCAACGACCTGCAGCTCGACTACCTCGAGCGCGGCACCCGGATCGCGGAGGGGCAGATGGTGGTCACGGCCGGATTCTCGACCGGCGATCTCGGCTCGATCTTCCCGCCTGGCATCCCGATCGGGAAGATCACGCGCGCCTCGGTCGAGGAGCAGCAGGCCTACCAGCGGGTCCACCTCGAGCCGTTCGCGGACCTGCGCGACATGAACTTCGTCAAGGTCCTGACCACCCGCTCGGGGGGAGGCAAGGGCGGATGATCCTGACGCCCGGCATCATCGCCAGGCTCGCCGTGCTGGGAGCTCTCGTGGCGGTCGCACAGCTCGTCTGCTTCGCGAAGATGGACGTCTTCGGGACCAGTCCCGACATCGCCCTGCTCGTCGTGATCTCGGTCGGGATGCTCGGCGGCAGCCTGACCGGCGCCGTCACCGGTTTCTCGATCGGGCTGCTGATCGACTGTCTGCTGCTCGAGACCATGGGGGCCTTCGCGCTCACCCTGCTCTCGGTCGGCTACGTGGCGGGCCGTTACCGCGAGACGATCGGGCGGCCCACCCG